>JADIML010000150.1 GCA_017694765.1 Candidatus Scybalomonas excrementavium | reverse complement strand
ACTGTCATCCCAACCCATAATGGTCCAGATAATGGTGGAAATGGAGCAAAAATTCCAAGAATAAGGTTTCGAATACCACTTACTAAATTTGAACGACTAGAATTAAAATCAATATACTCATCATCTCGTGCTTCTTTTGCTTCTGACACTAATGTTTCTGTTGTAATAAAATCACCAAATGCAATAATATAACAAACAAGAGCCAACGGCAATGCTTTGATAAACTTATCTATGCCTGGAAATCCAACTCCAAAAATACTCACCTCTGATAACATCGTACCAAAGTCTGGAAGTTTAATAAGAGAACTTGTGTCCATTACTGGTGTTGCAAGCTCTTTCACAAGAAGTCCAACAACCATTGCAAGCACATATGGGAATAAATTTCCATATTTTGCAATCATATCAAGAAACTTATTCGTAGCGCGTTTTTCTTGATAGTTATCCGAAAAACTAATTAAAAGTAATAAACCAACTCCTGCTACAATGGAAATCGGATATTTCTCCATATTTCCACCTTCTCCGATCTGCCCTGCAATAACACTAATGGGTGCTGCAAGTAAAATACCACCTTTAATAGAGTTTGGCACTGCATGAACAAACTTATCGGCTAACTTTGTAATCCCCATAAAAATAAAAACACAGCCTACAAGTAACTGTAACGCAATCATTGCTTGTATACGTTCTGTTCCCATTTCAAACCCTTCCAAAAACACAAGGGTAAGTGGTAACGTTGGTGTAATCCATCCTGGTACAACTGGGTCACCAAGCAAACAGTGTAACACATATAAGCCAACTTCTAAAATGACACAACTCCATGCCAATTCATATGGTAATCCTAGATAGTCCATTAAATATGGTATTGAACTTAATCCAGTTACTCCCAATATAAGCCCCTGTATAAACTCTATATACTCCAAACGATAATGAATAAACGGCAAACGAAATTGAAATGGTCCTAATGAAACATATGGCAATTCGTTTCTATGATATGAATTCACTTTCCCTTTTTTCATATTTCTCTCCTTTATTTTTATACATCTTTATATTGTTTATAAATTAACAATATTTTCTATGACAATAGGGCTGTCACATTAAATTTAAATCATACGAATATCATTCTTCGATATTATGTATGTTTCTTTCTTAACGTTCTAGCCCCATTGAAACAATTTTTATTTCAGTATTATAAAATGTCTTTCTTATTATATTTTATACTATGAAAAAAACTTTTCTTCAATTTCTTGTACTGGCATTTCTTTTCCAGTAAATAATCGATAGTTTTCAGCTCCCTGATGGAGTAACATTCCAATTCCACCTATTACCTTTTCACAGCCAGCTTCCTTTGCCTGTTTCATTAGTTTTGTCTCTTTTGGATTGTAAACAACATCAGCTATTATAAGATCTTTTCTAAAAAGAGATACGTCTTTTACTATACTAATATCATCCATTGGCTTCATTCCTGCTCTTGTAGCATTGACAAGAATATGACAGCTTTCTACTTCTCTTCTAAAGCATTCCTCGTCCTCTAAATCATATACTTGGATCTTACATTGTGGAATTGCCTCTTGGATTTCTTTTGCTTTGTTCACTGCATTCTCAAAAAAGGCATCCTTTGGATTAAAAACAGAAATTTCTTTTGCTCCGTCAATGGCACACTGTACTTGAACAGCAATTCCTGCACCACCTGCACCTACAATGACTATCTTTTGTCCTTTTATTGTTACACCATGGGCATCTAAATTTTTCACAAATCCAATACCATCTGTATTATATCCAAACATTTTTCCATTGTCGATTCGGATCGCATTACAAGCGCCTATTAATCTAGCTGCTGTGGAAAGTTCATCCATATACGGAAGAACTTCTTGTTTACATGGCATTGTTACATTCATTGCCTTTAAATCCAAAAGTTTTACAGCCTTCATCATTTCGTCTACTTGTTCTCTTTGAATATCAAATGCTACATAGACATAATCAAGTCCATCTCTTTCGATACAATAATTATACATCGCTGGTGAACCTGAATGTCCCACTGGCGAACCAATTAATGCCATTAACTTGGTTGTTCCTTTTATTTCTGTTTTCATCTTTCTTTCCTTTCAATGAGCCATTAAATATCCTTAAGAGCTATTCTACTTTTTCATTTTTGTATCCTATTGTTTTGCTAACACATTTTTTCCAAAAATTTTCTTATATTGTGTTACAAGATAAGTCATCATAACAATTGCAACAACAGCAGCTGTAAGAAGAAGTCCCATCATTGTATAAATAGCTGATGTTTCTCCAATCGCTTTTGTCATGGCAGATACAATATAAGGTAAGAAACAACTTGCAAGTCCCATCCATGTGTAATAAATTCCTGTATTTCTTCCTTTTGGTCCTGGACAAAACTCTTGACGAACACCAAGTCCTGTTTGAAGCGCTCCACCTGCTGCAAAAAATCCAAGTAAAGCAATGGCAACATATACAACGGCTGGAATATGTACTAGAAGTACAATTGCTAAAGCTATCGCAGTAAAGATGGAATCAATTAAAACAACTTTTAATGGGTTCCATTTTAATTTTCCCATCATAATTGCCCAAAAAATAACGGCAATGATAGAACCAAATGTATAAACAGAAGTTAAAGCTGCTGCTTGCATTTCTGTTAATCCACAGTTACTCATGCCAAATGCTTTTGTATATTGCTGTGCTCCATACATAATAAACATACATAAGAATCCATAAAACATAGTAATAAAGTTTACTAATTTATTTGGTTTTACAAGCATTCTTGCTTTTGCTGCTTCAATTTCAGCCTGTGCTGCATTGATTTCTTTTCCATCTGCTGATGTTCCTTTTTCTTTCATCATATCATCATAAGCAAACGGTGCTATCATAGCTAATACTGTACAGATGATTGAGAAAATAAATGGAATCCAAATGTTAATATGCCAGTTTCCTGATTTCGTAAACTGTACTACAAGTAATGGATAAATAATTCCTGAAATAGATACAAAAAGTTTGATTCCAATTAATGCAGAACCTGCAAATTTTGGAGCTGCTTCTTGTGCTGCTGGATAAAGGGATGCATCCCAAAATCCACTTGTTGCAACTCCTGATAAGAATGCACAAATACATGCAAATGTAAAGTTTGTTGTAAATAAAAGACCTGCAAAACATAAAATATAAAGCAGACCACCAGCAATTGCCATTTTCTTACGTCCTATCTTATCAGAAAATTCTCCTCCAAGCCATACCGTTAAAAATTTACCAAACCCAACGGCAGTAATAGCAAGGGATACTGCGGCAGCTCCTGCTGTCGCATCACTATATCCCCATTGCTTATAGAAGCTACTCTGATTTTGAGATAGGATAATTGCCTGCATACCATGTGTGAAGTAACACATATACACAGTTACTAAAGATAAAATATATTTTTTTTCTTTCATTTGTCTTTTCCTACTCTCTTCATCATAATATTATTTCTTTTATTATTTTGATTGAAATTTTTGATATTCTTCAATTGGCATTTCTTTTCCTGTAAATAATTCGTAGTTTACAGCTCCTTGCCATAATAACATTCCTTTTCCACCAACTACTTTACATCCAGCTTCTTCTGCTTCTAATATCATTTTTGTTTTTTCTGGATTGTATACCGTATCTGCTACTATAAGATTTTTATGGAAAAGAGATTTATTAACTAATGTTTGATCATCATATGGTTTCATTCCGATGATAGTGGCATTAATTAAAATATCAGCTTCTTTTATTTCTTTTGCTAGTGTTTCTTGATCCTCTAAATGATCGACTGTTACTTTACAATCTGGCACTTTTACTGCAAGTTTTTCTTTTGTTGACTCTGCTTTTTTATAAAACTCATCATCAATATTAAAAATATTAATTTCTTTTGCTCCATCTAAGGCAAGTTGTACTTGAATCGCTGTTGCTGCTCCACCAGCTCCAAGAATAACTACTTTTTTATCTTTTACTTCAACACCATGCTTTTGTAAATTGATATTAAAGCCAATACCATCTGTAATATGTCCAGTAATTACTCCATTTTCATTTACAAAAGTGTTACAAGCACCGATAATTTCTGCTGCTGGTGACAGTTTATCTACTAATTCTGCAGCAATATTTTTACAAGGCATTGTAAAATTGCCACCTTTCATATTTAACACACGAATGGCTTCAAACGCTTTTGGCATCTGTTCTATATTAACATTAAAAGCAAGATAAGCATAGTCTAAATTATCATGTTGGAAACTAAAGTTATACATAGCTGGTGAACCTGAATGTCCAACTGGCGAACCGAATAATGCTAAAAGACCTGTGTGTCCTGAAATTCTTTTTTCCATCAAAATACCCTCCTAAAATTTCATTTTTATAATTTCATTGCAACTTCATATGCTTCTTGTGTTGCATCTAAAGCACGTCTTGCACGAATAGCATCACCAATTACATAAGTTTCTGGAGCAAGTTGCTCTCCCTCCTCTGCAAATGGATTATAATTGCGATATCCTAAAGATAAAACAACAGAATCATATCCTCTTATTTCATGTCTTGTACCATCTTCTGTTTCATAAGCAACACCATCTGAGAAGAATTCGCATACTTTTGCTCCTGTGATTTCTTGGATTCCATATTCTTTGAAATCTTTCATTAAGAATACACGATGCTCATGGATAACATCAGCACCAACTGTATCACGGAACTCAATAACAGTAACTTCGTGTTCTTGTTCGCCAAGGAATGCAGCTGTTTCACAACCAACCATACCTCCACCAACAACTAAGACTTTCTTTCCTGCACAACGTGTTCCTTCTAATAAATCAGAACCTGAAATAATATCTGGATTTTCTATTCCTTTAATTGGAAGGATTAATGGTTTCGCACCTGTTGCAATTACAACAGCATCTGGTTTTTCTTCCTTAATTAATTCTTTTGTTACTTCTGTATTCATAACAATTTTTACGCCTGCTTTTTCACATTTTGTAATATAGCTACGAACCATGTTTGTTAAATCGCCTTTTCCAGGAGGATAAGCTGCAAGACGCATATTACCACCGAGCTTATTACTGCTTTCATATAGAGTCACTTCATGTCCTCTCCACTTAGCTAAATAAGCTGTACATAAACCAGCAACACCACCACCAATTACCATAACTTTCTTAGAAGTGCTTGCTTTTTTAATCCCTTCTAGGTCATGTCCAAGAATTGGGTTTGTTAAACAAGAAATTGGTTTTCCTTGATACATATTTGGTACACAGCCTTGAAGACAAGCAATACATGGTGTCATATCTTCTAATCTACCTTCCAATGCTTTCTTAGGCATATGTGGATCAGCAATACTTTGACGTCCAAAAGCAACAAGATCGGTTCTTCCTTCGCGAACCATTAATTCTGCGAACTGTGGTTCTGTATAACGTCCAACTGTAATGACAGGAATTGTAACTGCACGTTTGATTTCTTCTACAAGATCTGCTGAGAAACCAGCATGAAGTGCTGTTGGTGCCCACATATATTCATCTCTTATATGAACAGCACGAGATACATGAAGTGCATCTAATCCACAGTCTTCTAAATAAGCTGCAATCGTAGCACTATCATGAACATCGAGTCCACCAAGCACTTCATCTGAGGCATTAATACGAGCGAGAATTGCAATCTTCCCTTGTGTTTTTTTCTTAATTTCTTCAATAATTAATCTTGAAAAACGCATTCTGTTTTCAAAACTTCCACCAAATTCATCCACTCTTTTATTTGTTCTTGGTGATAAAAAAGTATTCACAAGATATCCATGTGCCATATGAATTTCTACGGCATCAATTCCTGCTTTCATTGCTCTTTCTGCTGCAAGTCCATACCCTTTGATTAATTCATAAACTTCTTCTGTAGAAAGTTCTTCTGGTGTATCTCTTCCAGCAACAGATGGAATAGAAGTTGCTGCTTTAATTGGTGCTCCTGCATTTTTTGCATTTCCTTCTGGTCCAGCATTTTGAAGCTGTACAGAAACTTTTGCTCCTTCTGCATGACAAGCATCAATTACCATTTTAAAGCTATCAATTGTAGAATCATCATATAGACAAGGTTTTCTAGGACCACCTTTTGCTCCTTTATGCACAACAGTTGCTTCAATTGTAATTAATCCAAAACCACCTTTTGCACGTTCTTGGTAGTAGGCTTTTGACTGTTCACTTAAACTTCCATCTGTATTTGCAAAGTTATTCCCCATTGGTGGTACAACAAAACGGTTTTTGACTGTCATTGGCCCAATTTGAATTGGCTCAAACATGGCTCTAAATTTCATATATGTTCTCCTTTTCCTAACGGATATTCTTCTCTTTCTTCTAAATTAATCTTCTTAATCTTCTTTCAAAATTAGTCTTCTAATAATTCTGGCCAAGCTTCTTTTAAAACTTTTACAGTATTATCATATGTATGTTTTGCAGCTTCTTTTACGCCTTTTGCTAAAATAGCATCGCTAATTACTTCTACTCCTACTGCTTTTGGTTCAATTCCTTTTTCTTTAATCATTTTTACAAATGGTACAGTTGTTCCAATTCCAGTTCCAGGAGCTAAACGATCATGCATAGATTCATCTCTTAAAATAGATTTTGCATATGGTCTTTCCCATACATCATTGATTTGAATGGATACAATTTTATCTGCTGGGATATCTTTCATAACTTCTAAATCAATTGGCTGATTTGCTCTTACCCAGTGCCATGTATCACAAATTAATTTTGCGTTTTCACATCCTGATGCTTTTACTACATCCCATCCTTTTTTCATAGTTGGAATTCCACTATATGGCATTGGTTCTACACCGATTGTATATTTTCCAGCTCTTTGACATAACTCTTTTAATTTTTGTGCTGTATGTTCTACAGAATAGTCTTCCATTAATCCACAGTTAATATGGTTCACACCAAAAAGTTCACACATGTGGAAACACATTTGTTCTTTATATTTTTGTTCGTAAGAACGATTATTTTCTGCCCATTGAACGATGTACTCAACTTCTGTTACTTTCATTCCATGTTTATCAAGAATTGCTAAAATATCTTCATCATGAAGTCCTTCGTTTAAGGCATCTACATAAGTTTCTGCACGAAGTCCAATTCCTTCGTATCCAGCTTCTTTTGCTGCAATAACGCGCTCCTCAAATTTACATTGATCTCCTAGTGTCCATGAACTTACTGTAATTGGATATTTTTTTGACATACTAATAGTCCCCTTTCTTAATCTACAAATTTGTTTTTCAATGACGAAAATCTTTTTACGCCTTTTATCAATCTTTTATCTTTTTGATAGATTCATTATATAACTTTGTTAAAAAGAAAACAAATTAGTAATATTGTCATTATTCATAGATATTTTTTATAGTTTTTGATATACTTATAATGAATCTATGGTTTTAGAACTTAAAAAACAGCAAAATTTAATGCCAAACTACGAGAAAATAAACAAATATCACTGCTCACTCCTGTATTTTTTATCATTTTATCTAATGAAAACATTTAATTTTTAATTTTTTTCGAAAAAGAGTCTGATTTATTTGTTATTTTTTTTAATATCCGAATTTTTTTCCAAGAACGCTAAAGATTTAACAAAAAATATTTTATAAAAGGAGGCTCTCTATGAATTTATATCATCTTCGTTATTTTGTAACTCTTGCACATCTAGAACATTATACGAAAGCAGCTCAAGTGCTTTCTATTACTCAGCCAAGCCTTAGTCATGCCATTGCTTCTCTAGAGGAAGAACTTGGTATTCGTCTCTTTGAAAAAGATGGAAGGAATATTGTCTTAACCAAATACGGTCAAGCCTTTTTACTTGATGTAGAACATGCACTTTCTCTATTAGATAGTTCTATCAATCGTTTACAATTAACTGCAAAAGGAGAAGGAAATATCGATATTGCTTTTTTACGCACCTTAGGCACTTCCTTAATTCCTAACTTTATTCGTGGATTTTCAAATTTATATCCTGACAAAAATATTCATTTTTCCCTTCATACAGATACTGGATTATCTGCTGATATTTTAGATGGAATTAAAACGAAAAAATATGATGTTGCCTTTTGCTCTTTTTTAGAAAATGAACCTCTTATTGAATTTACACCAATCGCAAAACAAGAAATCGTCCTTGCTGTTCCAAAGGATCATCCTCTCGCTTCTAAGGATTCCATTCATTTAGAAGAAACCTTACAATATCCACATATTATGTTTAAACCAAAAAGTGGTCTTCGATTAGTTGTAGATAATCTCTTTAAACAATTAAAACAATATCCAGATACTATTGCCTATGAAGTGGAAGAAGATCAAGTAGCTGCTGGACTTGTTTCTCAAGGATTTGGTATTGCCGTTATTCCTTATATGAATATTTTAAGTATGATGGATTTAAAACTTATCCAAATTTCTTCTCCAACTTGGGAACGTAAATTTTATATGGCAACACTAAAAAACACTTATCAACCTCCTGCTATCCAAAATTTTTGTGAATATGTAAAATCAAAATCTGTTGAAAACCTCAGGCTTTAAAATGAAGTATTTATTATGATACCAAATTATTGCCTCTTATTCATCAAAAAACAAGCAGTTTTATTACTCACTGCTTGTTTTTATTTTATATTTTCTATACTCTCTCTTTCCTCTCCATATTCTCTCTACTCTTCTTCCAAATCCTGTAGTTCTTTTCTCAACTTTTCTACTACCTTTTTTTCTATTCTTGAAACATACTCGGCTGTCAAGGTAGGAAAAATTCCTCCCACGACAAACGCATGAAAGTTTTTCTTCCCCTCCTGTGTTTGTCAGGTAGTGTCAAAAACTACCTGTTTTTTTGTATTTAAATTAAATAATAACCTTGTTTTTAAGTGAAATCTTAAAAACAAAGAGCATTGACCTCCCTTTTTGTTGTATAATGAATTCACCACAAAAGTCTCTTGACATCAGATTTTCGAAATAATCCTGTTTATAGGGGAAGGGACAACTGCAAATTTATTCGCTCTTATAAATCATTCTTTTTTAGAAAAATTGTAATAGTTCTCATACATTCATACTCATGCCTTCTTATTTATGTGATATACAACTTTAAATCACCCTTATATAAGTCCATAACAACTGACCATTACACAATCAATGTAAGTTTTTGTTTCTTGGCATCTATTACTCCACAACCATCTTCTTTGTCTGAGCTAGAACTTCATTTCTTCTTTCTCCTCTTTTTCTACTAAACTGATATCAAGTGACGATACCATAAGTTATTATTTTTAATTCTATTTTTTAAATCTAAGACTTTTTCTTCGATTTGTTTCGCTGTATCCCGAAATACAAAATCTTCTTTTCCTGTCGGATCTTCAATTCCCCAGTCTTCTCTATGGCTACATTTTACAATGGGACACTTTACATTACAGCCCATTGTAATTACAATATCTAATTCTGGCAATTCCTCTAATAGCTTTGAATATTGATGACTCATATCATAATCATATAAGTCAGAAATTGTTTTCACTGCTTTTTGATTAATCTCTGGCACTAACTCCGTTCCAGCAGAATAACTTTCAAAAACATCACTTGCAAACAATTTTCCTAATGCTTCTGCCATTTGACTTCTACAAGAATTATGAACACATATAAATCCAACTTTAACTTTTGACATTATTTTTTCACCTCGAACCATGACTTTGTCTTATTCACAATATTTACAAGGATCAACATAACCGGAACTTCTGTTAATACTCCCACCGTACATACGAGAACAACTGGTGATGTGGGACCAAATAATGCGATCGCTACGGCTACCGATAACTCAAAGAAATCCGAAGCACCAATTAGTGCAGCTGGCGCAGCAATATTATGTGGCTGTTTCAATATCTTACACATCACATATGCAAATGCTGCTGTTATTACATTTTGTAATATTAATGGCACAGAAATCAAAAGCACATGAAATGGATTATTGATTAACACATCACCTTGAAATGCAAAAATAATAATCAATGTTAATAAGAGCCCTATAGTAGTAACATTATCAAATTTTGATACAAACGTTTCATTAAAATATTGTAATCCTTTTGTTCTTACTATAGAGACTCTTGTAATTACCCCAGCTAGTAATGGCACAACTACAAATAAAACAATGGATAAAATTAATGTATCCCATGGCACGAACACATTCCCCATACCTAAAAGAAAGGATACAATGGGAACAAAGGCTACAAGGATAATTAAATCATTAATAGATACTTGCACTAATGTATGTGCTGGATCTCCTTTTGTAAGATTACTCCAAACAAATACCATTGCTGTACATGGTGCCGCTCCTAAAAGAACAGCTCCTGCTACATATTGCGTTGCTAATTCTGATGAAAGAAAGGCTTGAAAAACATAATGAAAAAATAATGTAGCTAATCCAAACATTAAAAATGGTTTTATCAACCAGCTTGTTCCTGTGGAAATAAGTAAACCTTTGGGATTTTTACCCACATTTTTTATCGACTGAAAGTCAATTTTCATCATCATTGGATAAATCATAATCCATATGAGCACTGTAATAGGAAGTGATATGTTAGATAATTCCATTTCCCCCAATATATTTGGAACTGTCGGTATATACTTACTAATGAGTACACCTGCGATCATACATAAAAGCACCCAAACACTAAGATACTTTTCAAAAAAACTTATACCACCTCTTTTTTTCTTTACCTCTTTCATATTTAACCTCCTAATTAAGTCAATGGCTAGTATTATCTATGAATAATAAGAAATA
>JADIML010000149.1 GCA_017694765.1 Candidatus Scybalomonas excrementavium | reverse complement strand
AAGAAATGGGGGAAAATCATCCACAAGTGGTAAAAGCAGAGATGGAATTAAGTCTTGAAAAAATACCTTTGGAGGAATAAGATGAGATATATAAAAAAAGGAGAAGAACCAAAGACGTTAACAGAATATAGGAAATTTGAAAATGCCTACTATGATGGATATAAAGAGAAAGATGAGATAAAAGAGTATTTATTAAAAGAACAAGGATATCTATGTGGCTACTGCATGAGAAGATTATCTAGTGTAAAAGAAACAAAAATAGAGCATTTGATACCACAGAGTAGGTTAGAGCATGAACGACAGGCATTAAATTATAAGATTATGGTCGGTGTATGTTATGGAAATATCGGGAAGGATAGAAAAAAAGAGCAACTAACCTGTGATGCTCATCGTGGAAATGAAGCTTTGACAATATTACCATTTGATAAGACGTGTATTGATAAAATAAAGTATGATATGGCAGGAAGAATTTTTTCAGATGAGAAAGAAGTGAACAAGGATCTGAATGAAACATTAAATTTAAATTATAATGGAGAAAATGCTTATTTAATGTTAAATCGTAAAACAGCGTTGGAAGTATTGAAAAATCAATTAAGAAATTATCAAAAGAAGGGAACTTGGAGTAAAGCATTATTAGAAAAATTTTTACAACGATATGAGCAACCCGATAAAGAAGGAAAATTGATTCCGTATTCAGGAATTGCAATTTGGTATTTAAGGAAAAGATTAAGATAGACTTCTTGATTTCCTATGAGGAAAGCAACAATAAAAGACAGTAGAATCACTTAAATAGAGGAATACTATTCTTTTAGCTAAATAATAGCTATGGAAGAAACAGTATTCCTTTTTTATTTGGTTAAAGGATATAAATGAACTGTGTCTATGATATTGGTATAGATCTATAGTGTTATCCGCAACAAGGACAAGTGGAATTTTTTCACAAGACCTAGATGTGTGGAAAGAAAATTTAGAGAATAGACAGGAATAAATAAACGCTCCATGTTATTTTTAATTTTAGAGCAAAATAGCATGGGGCAATATAGAAGTTGCCATAAGTTAGTCTTTTCGATATACTAGGAGATAAGAGATAGAAAGAGGTGGTAATATGTTTGATTTTTCTAGAGATATTTATAAAGAATTGCTTACTTGGAAAAAAGATAAAAATAATAAAGTTTTAGAGGTAAGTGGGGCAAGACAAGTGGGAAAAACATATATTTTGAAGAAGTTTGCTAAAGAAAATTTTACACACTTTATTTATATCAATATGGCAGAAAGTACAGGGGAAAAATTTTTACAGTGTATAAAAATTGCTGAGAGATGGGAGATTGGGGAGAAAGGATCAGAAAAACCTCTTCATGATGCAGTGAAATTATATGATGTGGATTTTATTGATGATGAGAATACGATGATTATGATTGATGAAATTCAGGAGTCTTCCTTGGTGTATAATAAAATACGAACATTTGCAAGAGAATTTAAGAGTTATGTTGTTGTAACGGGGAGTTATTTAGGGAGAACATATGAAAAAGAATTCTTTTTACCGGCAGGTGATATTTATAATATTACATTAAATACACTTTCCTTTGAAGAGTTCTTGGATATTTTTGATAAGAGAACCATATTAGAAGAGTTAGATTTCTTTGGGAAAAGTGATCACAAATATTATGATGAAATAAGAGAATATTATGAATTGTATTTACAAATAGGTGGTTATCCGGCTGTAATAAAAAGGTATTTAGAAACAAAGAGAATAAAAGATGTATTTCCTGAGATTGGACGTATCATAAAGATCTTTGTGCAAGAATCTCAGATGTACTTGGGGGATGTAAGGGATATTAATATTTTTGAGCAATTGCTACCAGCTGTTGCACAAACCATGATAAAGGAAAAGAAGGGGAATGCAGATTTAGTAACGGAACTTTCTTCTATTATATATAAGGAAGAAAGTAATCGAATAACAAAGAGAAATATCAATCAAGCAATTGCATGGTTGTATCGTTCTAACGTCATTGGATATTGTGGTAAAGCAAATGAATGTAATATATTAGATACGAGATTAAATGTGAGATTTTATTTCCAAGATGTAGGAGTAGCACGATATTTCCTCAATATAGCAGGAGCAGACTTAGCCACAATAAGAGGGATTTTAGCGGAAACATTTGTATATCGGTATTTACAGGAACTCTGTAATTCTTATAAAATTGCAGGAATTTCCCCACTATTTGGTGTGTATAAAGGGGAAGAAATAGACTTTTTTGTGAATAATCGAGAAAACTATAAAAATTTTGGAATTGAAGTGAAAGCTGGAAATACATCAGGAAAAACAGCAGAACTTTTATTAAGAGATAAGAAAGTAGATGGAATTTATATGTTGAAAGGGGATACTTATGGAGGAATCCATGAGCAAATGTATACAATTCCAATTTATTTAACTAGTCGGTTACAATTTGATGGAGAATATAAAAATATATAAATACATCAATCTTCTAACAGAAGATAGCAGTATTGAAAAGATAAATGTTAAGGAATACCATTCTTGTAGCTAATTAACAGCTCTGAAAGAAATAGTATTCCTTTTTTCATCGTTTAATACGGATAAAATAAATTAAAACTGCCGTAAATACATTTTTTCTGCAAAGTTGATTGCGGAATAAAGTCCCATTGCCATCATACAAAGTAACACAATGGACATTAAAACCCAATCCAGTTTAAACACCTGACTTCCATATAAAATCAAATATCCAAGCCCATTTCTTGCAGCTAAAAATTCCCCAATAATTACACCAACTAAAGATAAACCAATATTTACTTTCATGATACTAAGCAATAGAGGAATACTACTTGGAATGACAACGAGTTTTAGGCAATCCAGTTTTGTTCCTTTTAATGTTTTAATGAGTTTTATTTTATCAGGATCAACACTGCAAAATCCCGTATATAAATTTAAAATACTGCCAAATACAGCAACAGAGATAGCAGCAATAATAATGGTTTTCATATTGTTGCCAAGCCATACAATAAGAATTGGTGCTAAGGCAGATTTAGGAAGACTATTGAAAACAACAAGATAAGGTTCTAGCACATGACTTAATGTATCATTCCACCATAAGAAAATAGCTACGAAGAAGCTAAGAAGGATAACGAGCAAAAAGCTAGTTAATGTTTCAAATAGAGTCACTCCAATATGCAAAAATAGAGTTTTATCTACAATCATGTCACAAAAGCATTTAATAATACGACTTGGACTGCTGAAAATAAATGGATTTATGATATGCAAAGAACTTGTGAGTTCCCAAGTAGCTAACAGTATAACAAAAAGAGCAACTTGATAAAAACGAATTTTTAATTTTTTATGTTCTTCTGCACGTAAATAATCTTCTTGACTTGTAATTGTTTTATGAATCATAGTTAATCTCCTCCCATATAAGTTGGAAATACTCTGGAAATTCCTTGGCATTTCTAGCTTTTGCAGGAGTTCGTTTACCAGAGATAGTGAGATGAATTGGAACAATTTTTTTGATAGTAGCTGGTCTACGGCTTAAAATAATAACACGATCTGCCATACTAATAGCTTCAGACAAATCATGAGTAACTAAAATAGCAGTCATTTGTTGTTTCTTGATAATTGTTCCAATATCATCAGATACATGTAATCGAGTTTGATAATCCAATGCACTAAATGGTTCATCAAGTAATAGAATTTGTGGAGAAAGAGCGAGAGTACGAATAAGGGCAGCTCTTTGTCTCATACCACCAGAAAGTTGTCTAGGATATGCGTTTCGAAACTCATAAAGACCATAGGCTTTTAATAATTCATCAATACGGTGTAGATTTTCAGGAGTCATCCGGTTTTGAATTTCTAGTCCTAGTGTAAGATTTCGATAGATCGTACGCCATTCTAATAATTGATCTTTTTGAAGCATATAGCCAATAGGTTCATAAAATTTAGAAAGTGGTTTATTATCTAAAAGAATTTGTCCAGTTGTTGGTGTAAGAAGTCCCGCGATCATGTTTAAAAGTGTGGATTTTCCACATCCACTAGGACCAACAATTGCCACAAACTCTCCTTTCTTTACAGAAAAAGATAGGAGGTCTAAGGCTTTTGTTTCTCCATCTTTTGTATAATACGTATAAGAAACATTTGTAAGTTTCAATGTTGTTTGCATAGAAAAACCTCCTTTTGCTATCCAAAATTTTATAGCTACTATATTGTATGCAAAAAGTTTTAAATGGATAGTCAGAAAAAAGGAGGTTTTATTCATTAAATCGTTTGAGTTAAGATATGATAGCTTTTCATATCGTAAAGAGTGAGACTTCCAGTATAAGAACCGGAAATAGAGATGTTACCCTGTTGTCCATAAACGCGTGTTGTAAATACTTCTTCTCCATCATTTACAAAGATTTCAAGCGATGAAGTGTCTGAAAAAATTTGAAGATTTTGTAAGGAAGAAAGGGCGACAGAACGTGTTGTTCGGCCACTTCCATGTGTTCCTAAATCCAATGTAAGGATATATGGTTTACTAGGGTCATAGGAAATCAGCGCTTGTTTTTTAATAGGGTTTTCTTCGGATAAAGTAGTAATTGGTTGGTAAGAAAGTGTGACCCCTTCTCGAAGTGTGAGTTCCATAGATTCACAAGTCGTAAAGGTAATTAAGGCCTCATATACGAGAGCAGTTTCCTTAGCAGAAGAGAGCAACGATAGGTCATAATGGCGTTTCTTATGGCGCAAGGCTTGTAATTCTACCAGTGGTCTTTGATAGAGATGACCATGTTCAAAATGAAGAGTTCTAGGTAGAGTAAGAGCATGTTGCCAACCTTGTTTCGTCGTAGGGTTTGTATAATCCGCTTCTGGAATGCCCATCCAGCCGATTAAAATTCGTCTTCCGGTTTCATCTTCAAATGTTTGAGGGGCATAAAAATCAAATCCACGATCTACAAGTTGAATATTTGTATTTGGAACCATAGAAAATAGATTTGTTTTTTCATCGAACTGTAATTGCATAAACGTACATTGATGGACATTTTCATATTCAATTCCAAAAGTTTCTACTCCTTGCGGACAGCAAATAAGCCCTAATTGAGAGTCAAGCATAAAGACATCTGGACACTCCCACATATATCCAAAAGGAGTGGAAGTTGTTAGTTGCTGATGGTATTGCCAATGTTTTAAATCGTTAGAATGATAGATGAGAATGAGCCCATGACTATCGATATCTCTTGCTCCAAGAATCATATAGTATTCGTCATTATGTTGATAAATTTTAGGATCACGAACATGACAACTTATGGTATCTGGATAGTCTTCAGTAGTCATAAGAAGCTCTTTCTCACCAAATGTAAATCCATCTTTACTTGTAACATGGATTGTATTACTACCTCGACCAGATAGAATATAGTCATAGTCATCCCGATCAAAGTACTTGATATTTCCTGTATAGAAAAAATGTAGAGTGTCATCTTTGATAAAGGCAGAGCCAGAATACACACCATGAGCATCGATATCAGAATCTGGAAATAAAACGGGTGGGTGGTTTTCATAATAAATAAAGTCTTTTGTCGTGTAATGGCCCCAACTTTTTAATTCACCTGTTGGTTCAAAAGGGGTGTATTGATAGTAAATGTGATAAGTTCCATGAAATTGACAAAGTCCATTTGGATCGTTAAGCCACCCTGTTTCAGGCATGAGATGGTAATGAAGACGATTCGGATCTTTAGCAACTTTTGTGCGGTAGGAAAGATTTTGATTATACCAGGTTATATAATCAGATTTAGAAAATTTTTGATATTTTTTCATCGCTATATTCCTTTCTTTTTTGATAAGAGAAAGAAAGCAGAATTTCTTGTATAACATCGGTTATAAAGTTTCTGCTTTCTTATTATTTGCATGTAAGACATAAGCCAAGTGGCAATCTTCGTAGTTCTATTTGATGATACTCATAAACATGAGAAATTGATATGAAGCATTTCTCGTTGTCTATATGTAAGGTATAGATTATATAGTAACGTTTAGGAAGCGTACTTTAGAAGCTAAATCATTAAGGATGGATTGTGAGTATAGGAGTTGTATCAGTGGCTGCTTGACTTGTGTGAATGATTACTTTGTTCTCATCTGTTTCTGGAAGAAGAAGCATTGTCTGAGAATCATACCCATGTTTCTTTATGATATCAAGATCAAACTTTAAAAGAGGTTGTCCTTTCGATACCGTATCTCCTACATTTACTAAAGTTTCAAATCCTTCACCTTCCATTTGTACAGTATTAATTCCCACATGAATGAGAAGTTCGACTCCGTCATTTGAAGTTAATCCGATTGCATGTTTTGTTGGGAAGATTAAGTTAATTTTTCCATCACAAGGAGCAACTAATGTTCCATCAATAGGTGTAATCGCTACACCAGTTCCCATAGCTTTCGATGCAAACATTGGATCGTTAGAATCTTCAATAGGGAGTACGGTTCCCTTTAATGGAGAGAACAAGGTAAGTTCACTTTCTTGGTGTTTTGCTTTTGCATCAAGCTCTGTTTTATCATTTGCTTTCTTATCATCCTTATCTGTATTTGATAAAGAAGCTCGTTTCTCTTCTTGTATATTTTTGAGAGTATCGATTGATTTTTTTGGTTGTTCTCCTTCAAAATTAAATTTTTTCCAAAAGATAATCGTTAGAAGGAAGGATACCGCCATAGATAAAAGAATACCAATTGCAAAGTCCAAATAGTGGCTAGATTCCATAGAAATAAAGCCAGGGAGTCCAGCGGCGCCAAGAGCTTGTGCAAGAGTTTTTGTTCCAGCTAAATAAGCGCTCCCAACGGCAGAACCAATAATAGCGGCATAAAAAGGATATTTAAATTTAAGGGTTACACCAAACATGGCAGGTTCTGTAATACCAAGAAGTGCAGAAACACCGGAAGCAGAACAGATAGATTTTACTTTCTCATTTTTTGTCATGACAAGAACAGCTAAAACAGCAGCTCCTTGTGCGACATTGTTCATACTAGCAGTTGAGAAAATGAAGCTCCCTCCAGTGATCGCTTTTTCAGCAATGAGTTGTGTTTCAATAGCAATAAAGCTGTGATGCATACCTGTTAATGTGATAGGAGCATAAATAAGTCCAAAAAGACCACCACCAACAAATCCTAATGTATGATAAACCCAAGTGATTCCAGAGGCTAATAAGTTGCCAGCTTCTCTTAATACAGGGCCAACAAAGATAAATGTCAAAAAGGAAGTGACAATAATGGAGATTAAAGGTGTTGTTAAATTATCGAGCCAAGAAGGAGTTACTTTATGTAATTTTTTCTCCAAAGTAGCTAAAATAAATGCAACAGCCAAAACAGGAAGTACCGTGCCTTGATAGCCGATTGCTTGAATGTGGAAACCGAAAATATTCCATATAGGGGCATCAGCAATTCCTATATTATAAGCATTCAATAGCTCAGGGTGAACCATAATCATACCCATAGCGGCGCCAAGATAAGGGTTTCCACCGAATTTTTTGGTGGCACTAAATCCGATTAAAACTGGTAAAAATGTAAATGGTGCGCTTGCAAACAGGTTAATAGCAGTAGCAAGCCCTTCCCATTGTGGATAGAGGGAAATAATGGACTGTCCATGGATGAGATTGGAAGTTAATAAATTGTTAATTCCCATTAAAAGACCACCAGCTACGATAGCTGGAATAATAGGGACAAAAATATCACTTAACATTTTTACGAAACGTTGTAATACATTTCCCTCCTTTTCTTCTTTTTCGGAGGAAGTGTCCTGTAAAGTGCCAAGCTGTTTTTGTACTTCGTCACAGATTAGATTTACAAGTCCAGCTCCAAAGATAATCTGAAATTGAGATTGGGTAAGAAAGACTCCTTTTACCCCTTCGAGATCACTAATCGCTTCTTCATTTCTTAAATCATTATTCTTAAGTTGAAAACGAAGTCTTGTAGCACAATGAGCCACAGATTTGATATTTTCTTTTCCGCCTACGTATTGGATAACTTGGCGAGCAATTTTACTATGATCCATATGAATCTCCTTTCTTTTTTCCTTATATTTATCATGATGAGCAATAGAAATACTTGAGTTTTTATTTTCATCATCATAAATAATATGGTATCGGTTTTATAATTAAATTATATTGGTAGAATTTAAAATAGTCAATAAAAATATGGAATCGATACCATGATTTAATTCACAAAAATAGCGGAGGAAATTTGTGCAATTTGCATAAGTTTCTTCCGCTAAGATATCGTTATCGTTCTAAAACACTTTTTCCATGAATGAATTCAAAACCTATTACTTGTTTTTTTGATACCGGTTCCTTTTTAATCAATTTTAGCAATGTTTCTGCTCCAAGATATCCCATTGCATACGTATCGAATTTAATCGTTGTAAGAGGTGGATCAAGAAGAGCACTTTCTTGATATCCGCCAAATCCTGTAACAGAAATGTCTTCTGGAATTTGAAATCCTTTTTGTTTTAGGACAAAATATGCTCCAAAAGCAAGTCGATCGGTAGCACAAATAATGGCATCGGGAGTTGTAGTTTCTAGAAGTTTTTCTGTAAGGGCAACCCCACTTTCATAGCTATAATCTCCACATAAAGTAGCACAAGGAGTAATTCCATGCTGTTGTAGACCTGCTAAAATCCCATTTTTTCGAGTGACACCAACTGCAATATCATATTCGGATACACCGATGTAGGCAACAGAAGTTGCTTTTGTTTTTCCAATAAAATCACCCATTGCATACCCTGCAGCATAATCATCATCAACGATAGAAGTACTATGGGAGTCTTCTTGAGCGAGTATCACGATAGGAATATTACTTTTCTCGATAAGAGAATGCAATCGTTTTGTCATTGTAATAGCACTTAATAAAATACCATCTACCTTTAGTTGAAGAAGGCGTTGAATATTTTGGTATTCGAGATCTTGATTGTGATCAGAACTTTTAATAATTGTTTCATAATTATGAGCACGTAAATAGCGATCGATACTTGTAATCACTCGACTTGAAATTTTGGAATTTAAAGTTGGAACGACAACACCAATTAAATTGCTTGTTTTGGCATTTAGTCGAGCAAAAGAATTAGGTTCATATTGATATTGTTCTATAATTTCTTGTATTTTTTTTCTTGTAGAATCTTTTACATAGCCTCCATTAAAATAGCGGGAAACCGTGCTTTTTCCAACTCCAGCCATTTCTGCAATATCCGCCATTGTAATTTTTTCAGACATAACAATAACTCCTTTATTTCGTGTTTTTCTAGTGGAAGTTCATTGATTTTATTATAACGAATTCTAACATAGAAGTCACGTTTTCCAAAAGAATCTTAAGGAAAATATTGCAAAACGAAAAACAAAGGTTGTAAACTGATATTCTTTTGGTATAATGGTAAGTAAAATTCTTTTGTTCATGGGTGGGTGAGTGAATATCAAAGGCGAAAGTGTTTGATAGACCAAATAAAAAGCGCTAGGGTAGAGAATTGAGAAAAGTATATAGTAAGCAAAATTGATAAGTGCAAAATAAGGAGGTTTCCAAAACATGAATGGAAAGAAACTAGCTACAATGCTTATGACAGTAACGTTAAGTATAGGAATGTTAGCAGGATGTGGAAAGAAAACATTTGATTTAGAGAAGTATGGTGAAGATGCAGTAGTAACCGTAGATGGAAGTAGTCTATCCTTTTGGGATGCGAATTTTCAGGCACGTCTATTACAGACTCAATATGAAAATACATATGGATTAGATGTATGGAT
>JADIML010000148.1 GCA_017694765.1 Candidatus Scybalomonas excrementavium | reverse complement strand
CTAGTATAGATAGATAAGAAAGATGTGTTTCAACAGAAAGTATGAAACAATATGTGTATCAAATGAGAAAGGATACAAAATATGTTAGAAAGCGTCAAAGGAATTATTTTTGATTTAGATGGAACACTTGTTGATTCCATGTGGGTTTGGAGAGAAATTGATGAAGAATTTTTAGAACCTTATGGAGTGAAAGTTCCAGACAATTTACAAAAAGAGATTGAAGGAATGAGTTTTACAGAAACTGCACAATATTTTAAAAAGACATTTTCACTACCAATGAGTGTAGAAGAGTTAAAAACATTATGGAATCGAATGGCATATGAGAAATATTCTTTGGAAGTTCCATTAAAAGATGGAGTTTTAGATTTTTTACGCTATATGAAAGAGGAAGGGCTAAAAGTTGGAATTGCTACAAGTAATTCCAAAGAATTATTAATGGCAGTTTTAGAAAGTCTTGGAATTCAAGAATATTTTCATGTTATAAAAACAGGATGTGAAGTTGGAAAAGGAAAACCGTTTCCAGATATTTATTTAAAGGTAGCACAAGAATTACAAGTAAAACCAGAAGACTGTTTAGTGTTTGAAGACTTACCTGCTGGAATTTTAGCAGGCAAAGCAGCAGGGATGAAAGTATGTGCAATAAAAGATGATTTTTCAAACCATATGATAGCAGAGAAAAAACAATTAGCAGATTACTATATTGAGAGCTATCATGATATTTTGACAAATAACTATGAGGTGTTAAAATGAGTTTTTTACCAATGAATCGAAAAGAAATGGAAGAGCGTGGTTGGGAACAGCCAGACTTTGTCTATATTACAGGAGATGCTTATGTGGATCACCATTCGTTTGGTGTTGCGATTATTAGTCGTGTCTTAGAAGCACAAGGATATAAAGTGGCGATTTTATCACAGCCAGATTGGAAACAGCCAGAATGTGTGCAAGAATTTGGAAGACCACGTCTTGGCTTTTTAGTAACAGCAGGAAATATGGATTCTATGGTAAACCATTATTCTGTTTCGAAAAAAAGAAGAAAACAAGATGCCTATACGCCGGGAGGTGTATTAGGAAAGCGACCAGATCGAGCAACGATTGTATACTGTAATATGATTCGTCGTTTTTATAGTGATATTCCAATCGTTATCGGAGGAATTGAAGCCAGTTTAAGACGTCTTGGACATTATGATTACTGGGATAATCAAGTAAGACGGTCTATTTTATTGGATTCTCAAGCAGATATTTTACTTTATGGAATGGGAGAGCACTCGATTATAGAAGTAGCAGATGCCTTAAATAGTGGATTAGATGTGAAGGATATCACTTTTATAAAGGGAACTGTTTATAAAACCAAGGAATTACAGGATGGGTATGATTTTATTACACTTCCTGATTATAAGGAAATTGTAAAATCAAAAGAAAGCTATGCAAAGAGCTTTTATTTACAATACTGTAATACGGATCCATTTTCGGCAAAACCACTTGTTGAGCCATATGGAAATGTTTATGTCGTACAAAATACACCATCATTACCATTGACACAAGAAGAGATGGATGCTGTTTATCAACTTCCTTATATGAGAAACTATCATCCATGTTATGAAGCAGAAGGTGGAATTCCAGCAATTTCAGAAGTAAAATTTAGTCTTGTAAATAATAGAGGCTGTTTTGGTGGATGTAGTTTTTGTGCTTTAACATTTCACCAAGGAAGAATTATTCAAACAAGAAGTCATGAATCCATTATAGAAGAGGCAAAATTAATTATAGAAGATCCAGATTTTAAAGGTTATATTCATGATGTAGGTGGTCCAACGGCTAATTTTAGATTTCCAGCCTGTGATAAACAGCTTACAAAAGGGGCTTGTAAAACGAAACAATGTCTATTCCCAAATACTTGTAAAAATTTAAAAGTCGATCATAAAGACTATTTAAAATTACTCCGAAAATTAAGAGAATTGCCAAAAGTGAAGAAAGTGTTTATCCGTTCAGGAATTCGATTTGACTATGTGGTAGCAGATAAAGATCCAACTTTTTTACGAGAACTTTGTGAACATCATGTCAGTGGACAGCTAAAAGTAGCGCCAGAACATATTGCCGATCCTGTTTTACAGATGATGGGAAAACCAGAAAATTCGGTTTATGAAACCTTTAGAAAGCGTTATAAACAACTTAATGAACAAATTGGAAAGAAACAATATTTAGTGCCATATTTAATGTCTTCCCATCCGGGTTCTACATTAAAAGAAGCCATTGCATTAGCCGAATATTTAAGAGATTTAGGGTATATGCCAGAACAAGTACAAGATTTTTATCCAACACCGGGAACAATTTCTACCTGTATGTATTATACAGGTCTTGATCCAAGAACAATGAAAGAAGTGTTTGTGCCAAAATCACCTCGTGATAAGGCAATGCAAAGGGCATTAATTCAATATCGAAATCCAAAAAATTATGATCTCGTTTTAAGTGCTTTAAAAGAAGCTGGTAGAATGGATTTAGTTGGATTTGATAAAAAATGCTTGATTCGTCCTAGAAATACACAGCCATATAATAAAAAGATAGAAGGTCCATACGGACGAAAAAAAGCAAGTAACCAAGGATTTGGACAGAAGCAAACAGGAGGAACAGCGAATAAACCAAAGAAGAAAAAGACAATTCGCAATGTCCATAAGAAAAAATAAGGAGTTATGATGAAACTACAATATCAAGCAAAATCAGAATATGGAGAAAAACAAATACAGTATTATCGTAAAACAAATCCATATAAAGTAGGATTTGGGATTTTACGATGGATTTGTTATATAATTGGTGGTTTTAGTGCGTTTTTTAATATTATTTTCTTTATGACTGCATCTATTTCTGAAATGTCAATTCTAAATGTAGTATGGTTTTTAGCTGGTATTTTCTTATTAGTGGATGGAGCTTCTGGAAGCCTATGGGTTGATAAACTGTATCAAAAGCGAATGAGTAATCAGAAAAAAGATGGTACCATTTTATTATCTTTTGCTGAAGATCGTATAGAAGTTTTTTATGAAACTTATAGTAAAAAAGAACAGTTTCAGTATGAAGATATAAGGAAAGTGTTACAGGATTTTGAAGGATACTATTTATTGATAGAAAAAGATATTTTCTATGTTTGGCGAAAGAAATTTGAAGTAGGAGATGGATACGAGTTTCCAAGATTCCTAGAACAAAAGTCAAAGATTAAGGTGGAAAAGCAATGAGAGAAATTATCATTCAAAAAGGGGAAGGAAATCAAAGGCTTGATAAATTTCTTGGAAAGTATTTGGATAAAGCTCCAAAAAGTTTTATTTATAAAATGATTCGTAAGAAAAATATTAAGTTAAACGGAAAAAAAGTGCAAGGCAATGAAAAGATGGATGATGGAGATGTACTCACTCTTTATTTGGCAGAGGAAACAATTGATAACTTTCGAACGCAAATATCGAAGACAGGGAAGGAGAAGAACATAGGTTTTTCACAAGAAGAATCGATAAAAAAAGAGAAAGCATATCCTAGAATTCCTATTATCTATGAAGATGAACATATTGTGTTAATGAATAAGCCTTCTGGGTTATTAACACAAAAAGCAGTGAAAGAAGATCGTTCCTTAAATGATTGGCTTATCCAATATGTGGAAGAAAAAGGAATTGGACAGACTGGAAATATTAAAGTAAAACCATCTGTTTGCAATCGACTCGATCGAAATACAAGTGGAATTGTTATTGGAGGTATTTCTTTACTTGGATTACAAACAATGGCAGAGCTGTTAAAAACTCGGACCGTTGAGAAATATTATGTAACGATTGTAAAAGGACAACTTACAACTTCATCCCATTTAAAAGGATGGTTAATCAAAGATGAAAGGAAA
>JADIML010000147.1 GCA_017694765.1 Candidatus Scybalomonas excrementavium | reverse complement strand
CTTCTTATTTCTAATTATTTCACTGACTATTTATCTTTTCTATCATCATTATTTGAAATTATTTTTGTCAATAGTATTTCACATTCTTATTCATATTTATTATTTCTATACAAAACGTTCGTTCTTTTTTTAGACTTCTCTTTCCCACATTGTGTATACATAAGTTTGTGGATAATGTGGATAATTTTGTGTATAACTTTATTTATAGGGTTTTAACTGTTGATATTGTGTGGACATCTTTATTCTTCTATCCACATATTCTTTATCATTCTTGCGCTGCTCTTTTTCTTTCTCTTTTCTTTTGTATATTTTGTATAAATGTCTATTTTATATTTCTTTTTACAAGTTGAAAATTTCTAGTAAAACAAATAAATTGATTAACATTTTTCTTCCAAAAACAAGGTGTCCCTTGCATACTCTTCTCGGATTTAAGTTATTTCTAACTAAGGAATTTCCTATTAATGCAAAAAGGTTATACCACTTATTCTATATGAATACGTGATATAACCTCTTTTCCTTTTTATAGATATTTGATATTTATAGATAGTTTATCAAAAACAAACTTATCCCAAATAATACTCTCAAAATCTTATCCTAAAATATTTCTTGCACAATATGGCGTACGATAATACATATTAGATACTTTAATTCCTGATGTTGGTGAACTTGCATGTACAACTTGTCCATTTCCGATATAAAGTGCCACATGACCAATACTACTTCCATTTTTATAGAAAATCAAATCACCTGGTTGAACATTACTTAAAGAAACAGCTGTTCCATTTGATGCTTGATCACGAGAAGTACGGTTAATAGAAATACCAAAATTACGATATACAGCTTGTGTAAAGCCAGAGCAGTCTGCTCCATTTGTTAAACTTGTACCACCATATACATATGGATTTCCTACAAATTGTAACGCAAAATTAACGATATTTTGTCTTGTTGTTGATGTTGTAGATACAGAACTATTAGATGCACTTTCTGAAACATCGTTAGTATCAGAATCTACAACGTTACTATCATTTTGAGAATCATTTGTACTAGAAGAAGTAGAATCTTCATTTTGTTGCGCTTGTTGCTCTTCTAATGCACGTGCTGCTTCTTCCTCTGCTTGTCTTTCTTCTTCAATAGAAATAGCCTTGTCAAAGTCATAATCAAGCTCTACATATTCTTTTGATACGTATCCTTTCATACCATCTTCTACTTTAATCGCTACCCAATCTTTTTTCTCTTTTAACACATGATATGTTTCGCCTTCTCCAACTAGGGTAACAACTCTTGAATCTTGTGTAGCTTTTTCACGAACTTTTAATGTCTGAGTTGTAACAGTTGCCACTTTTTTACAAACAGTATCTGCATATTCTTCTAAATGTTCTCCAGTTACTGTAAATTCACTTTTTACCCAACCAATCACACTACCAGATTCAATTTTAGTCCAACCACTTTTCTTTGTTTTTAAAATTGTTCCAGCAGAACCTTTATAAAGCTTTCCGATAATCTCAGAATCTTCTGATGGCTTTTTACGAATATTTAAGTATTTTGTTACTTTTGCAACAACAACTTCTTCATATTTAGAAAGCTCTTCTTTTTGTTCCTTTTTTTGTTCCTTTTCCTCTGTTTGTTCTTCCTTTACTTCTGGAATATCGGTAACTTCTTTCACATCCGTCGCTCCAGCTGCTAAAGGATCATCTTGAGGTACTTGTACGTCCTCTTCTGGTGTATGCATCATATCAAGTGAAAAAGATAACCCGCCAACTTCTGTTGTTGGAAGCGTATTATCCGCTTTTGCTTCTGTTGTTCCAAATACTAAACATCCTGCAATTGTTAAAGCAAATGTTGATACCTTTAATAACGATTTTTTCATCTTTCTAAAACCTCCCAAGTGGATTTCTTTTCTATCATTTATGTATAATTCTTCTATTAATCTATTTTTATTACATTTTTGTTAACTGTCAAGTACTCCGCCCATTATAGCAGACTCACCTATGAATGTCAACGAACAAATGTCATAATTACTTATTTCTCCGTCAAATCTTTTCTATAAATAAAAGAAAAGGAGACTTGATTATCCCCTTTTTCTTTTACTCTCCACTTGATTTAATTGTTATAATTTTGTAATATTTTTGTAACATTTAAATTTGTTCTGATAAATATTTTTCTACTGCATAAACAGCATTTGCTCCATCTGATGCTGCTGTTACAACTTGACGAAGTGCTTTTGTACGAACATCACCTGCTACAAAAAATCCCGGTGTACTTGTCGTTCCAGTTTCATCACCAATAATATAGCCTTTTTCATCTCGTTTCACAATATCTGCTACCATCTCAGTATCTGGTCGATTTCCAATCGCAATAAATACACCATTTACTTGCAATTCTTGTTCTTCCTTTGTTTTTACATTTTTTAATTTTAGGCTACTTACTGTTGTATCACCATGAATTTCTTCTGTAACAGTATCCCAAAGAACTTCTATATTTTCTGTTGCTAGTACTTGCTGTTGTAAAATTTTTGCTCCTCTAAATGTATCTCTTCTATGAATAAGATATACTTTTTCACAACCTCTTGCAAGGAAAAGTGCATCTTCTAATGCAACATCTCCTCCTCCAACAACTGCTACTGTCTTTCCTCTAAAAAATGCTCCATCACAAGTTGCACAGTAGGATACACCCATTCCTTTTAAGCGTTCTTCCCCTTCTACATTTAATGTAACACATTCTGCACCTGTTGCAAGGATGACCGTTTTTGATTCTACAGCTTCTCCATTTTGGAAAACAGTACGAAATCCATCTTCTATTTGTTCTACCTTTTGTACAGTTGCTATTTTAAATTCTGTCCCTAATTTATCTGCATGTTCTCTCATTTTTAACCCAAGATCGAATCCATTAACCATAGGAATTCCCGGATAGTTATCTACTTCATAGGTATTTAAAATTTGTCCACCACTCATTGGATTTTTCTCAATTACGATTGTTTTTAATAGCGCTCTTTGTGCATAGATTGCCGCTGTAAGCCCCGCTGGACCTGACCCAATAATTGTTAAATCATATTTGTTACTCATAATCAACACTCCTTTTTCTATCTTTTTTCTATATAGTTATTATCTTTTTATATGTTTTCATAATGTTACTAATTTCTTACACTCCATCACCTATCTATTGCTTTTTTTGTTCCCTTCTTTCATTCCTATAACAATACTTGTATTGTTTCATATTCTGTCTTATAATAAAAGCGAAATCAATTATAAAAAGGAGGCGTATACATATGACCCGTAAATGGTTATTGACCGCTAGTATTATGTTAATTGGAACTGCTACATTATTTGGTTGTGGAAAGAAAGATACACCACCTACTTCTTCTGATACACAAGAAATTACAACAGAAGCTACCACAGAAAGTACAGAAGTTACGACAGAAGCAACTACTGAATCAGAGTCTACTACTGAAACAACAACTGATGACTCTACAGAATCTTCTACAGAAGAAACACCTAGTACAGAACCTTTACCAGAAGTTTCTACATCGGATAGTAATTCTTCCAACGACGATGTCGATTCTCCTTCAGAAGAAGAAGATCCTGTTCCAAAGGTAGACAAAACAACTTCCGGTAGTGGTGTTTTCAATGGACAGATTGATAGCACATCCATCGAAGTTCAAATGGATGATGGTAGCTATGAAACATTCTTTATTTATAATGAAGATGTTGCAAAGCAATTTGATAATATGGATATTGGGGCTAAAATCTCTTTCACTTATGGTCCTGTAAAAGGACAAGTAAATCCTGAAATTTTAAGTGTTTCAGAAAAAAATTAGTCTGCTTTCCCCTTTTTTAAGAAAAGGAAAAAAAGTAGAATGGACCCAATAAAAATACAAAAGTCCGCTATATTAAATACGATATGGCGGATTTTTTTCCATGAAAAACTAAAATAATCCATTACATAATATTTTGTTATGCGATCAAGTAAATTACTAATCGCACCACCTAAAAGTAAAGATAGTGCAAACTTTTTTATCAATTGCTTTGGCGTACCTAATAAAACGAGAAACCAAGCAAATAATCCTATTATAAATGTGGATGTAATACCTATAATTAGCTTGGGATATTTTGAAAATCTATCGAAAGCAATTCCTTTATTGTGATACTTTTTTAAAACAATTTTTCCATTCCATATTGCTATAGATTCATTGACTTTTAATGTTTGATCCATTTTTCTTTTCATCACCCATTCAAAGGCTATAATGCTTATGATAAACCCAATCCAAATCATCTTATCTTCCCCTTTCTTTTATTATGCCTGATATCCTATACTTTTTTCTGTGACTTTTTCACATTGATAAGTACTCTTAATACTGTTTTATTCTATCATATATAGAGGAAAATAACAATTTTTCTATGCATATATAGGGAAGAAAAAATACGTATTATAAAGAGTTTAAAATTCTTTATAATACGTATTTTTCATACAGTTTTTCTAACCTTCTATGTTATAGACACCTATTTATAATAGTTTCAACTTCTGTATCTAAGCATAAATTAATCGCCAAAGGAGATTCCAAGTGTCTTAGCCTGCATAATAATCGCATCGTCTAAAGATACATATTTTAATTTTCCAGCCACTTCTAAAAGAGGAACGGAAACAATCTCATTTCCTTTTACAGAAACCATTCTTCCATACTTTTCTTGTTGAATGAGTCTGGCTGCTTCTGCCCCAAGACGGCTCGCTAAAACTCTATCATAAGCACATGGACTGCCTCCTCTTTGTGTATGTCCAGGTACTGTTACACGAACCTCTTTTCCTGTAGCCTTTTGAATTTGTTCTGCTAATTCATAAGAAATGGTTGGATATTTTCTTGTCTTAATCTTTGCCTTTCTTTCTTTTTTAGAAAGTAGGGCATCTTCCTTAGATATTGCGCCTTCTGCAACTGCAAGAATCGAAAAGCGTTTCCCTTGCTTTTCTCTCTTCTTTAAAGCCTTTATCACTTTATTAATATCATATGGAATTTCTGGGATAAGAATAATATCTGCACCTCCTGCAATTCCTGCATGAAGTGTAACCCAGCCAACTTTATGTCCCATTAATTCTACAATAAATACTCTTCCATGTGATGTAGCTGTTGTATGAATACAATCAATAGCGTTAGTTGCAATATTAACAGCACTCTGAAATCCAAATGTCATTTCTGTTGCCCATAAATCGTTATCAATTGTTTTTGGCAATGTGATAATATTAAGACCTTCCTCGAAAAGCATATGAGCTGTTTTATGGGTTCCATTTCCACCTAATATCACTAGACAGTCTAGTTTTAATTGGTGATAGGTTGTTTTCATGGCTTCTACTTTATCAAGCCCATTGGCATCTGGTACTCTCATCTTCTTAAATGGTTGACGACTACTACCTAAAATCGTTCCACCCTTTGTCAAAATACCCGAGAAATCACTTGGAACTAACTTTTGGTACTTTCCATAAATCAATCCCTTATATCCTTCTTCAAAACCAATAATTTCTAAATTGTCGCTATAAAAGGTTTCAATTCCTTTTACAACACCTCGCATTGCTGCGTTTAATGCTTGACAATCTCCACCACTCGTTAACATCCCTATTCTTTTTTTGTTCCCCATTGCTCTACCTGCCTTTCGTATATTTGACTTACATTTCTGTTCTGCCATCTAAGGCTCTTAAAAGAGTTACTTCATCAATGTATTCCAAATCTCCACCAACTGGAACACCACTTGCAATTTTTGTAATCTTAACACCAATTGGCTTTACAAGTTTGCTAATATACATCGCTGTTGTTTCGCCTTCAAGGCTTGAATTGGTAGCAATAATGACTTCTTTTACATCTCCTTGTAATCGTGTCATTAGTTCTTTTAGACGAATATCATTTGGTCCAATGCCTTGATAGGGAGATATGGCACCATGTAATACATGATATACGCCATCATATTTTCCTGTTTTTTCATAGGCTGCTAAATCTCTTGCATTTTCCACAACCATAATAGTTGTATGATCTCGTTTTTCACTTGCACAGATCGGACAAACTTCCTGATCCGTTAATGTGCAACATACTTTACAATACTGTACTTTACTTTTTGCTTGTACAATTGTATCTGCCAAGTTTTCCACTTGTTCTTTTGGCATGTTAATAATGTGAAATGCTAGACGCTGTGCTGATTTTGCCCCGATTCCTGGAAGTCTTCCTAATTCTTCAATTAGTTTTGTAATTTGACTACTATAAATATCCATTAGAATGGGAAGCCTCCACCCATGCCAAGACCTCCTGTAATCTTAGCCATAGAATTTGATTGATCTTCTTCCATTTTTCTAAATGCTTCATTTACTGCTGAGATAATTAAATCTTCTAACATTTCAATATCATCTGGATCTACAACTTCTTCTTTTAAGTTCACTGCTGTTACTTCTTTTTTACCAGAAACAGTTACTGTTACAACTCCACCACCAACAGTTGCAGAGTATTCTTTTGTTTCTAATTCTTTTGTTGTTTCTTCCATTTGTTTTTGCATTTTTTGTGCTTGTTTCATTAAATTACTCATATTACCAGGCATACCCATTCCTGGAAATCCACCTCTTTTTGCCATTTTTGATTCCTCCTAATTTTCATTCTAAATTATATAATAATAGCATTAAAATAATACTATAATATCTTAAAATAGTACAAAGTTAATTGTACATTCTTCGCAACTTTCAGTTGTTTTTACAAAATATACGTTGCCACAAGAGTCATTTATAAAGCAGAAACTTCTTAATGCACCCAAAAACTTCTAATACTCTTCTACTTCAATTGGAATGTTTAGCCTACTTAATATGCTTAAATCATAACCTTCAAATGTTCTTGATTGCTCTGGCGTTTCAAAAATACACTGGTATTTTATTTGTTTACCAGCTTGGTTTGATAGTATTTCTTCTAATTCTTGACGGTGTACTTCTCTTTCAAAATATTCTTTTGCCATCTGTCCATCACTATCTTTTTGAAAAATTAAATTTAACGATCCACTGTCTTTTCCAACTGCTATTTTGGCTTTTGAAAAATAAGTTTTCATCGGACCTATTAATTCTCTACGAATTGCTGGTATTTGTTCAACTAACTTCATTAAACATTCTGCATCCGCCACTTCAAATCGGCTTTCAAGCTCTCTTTGAACTTCTTCTTGTGTCATTATAATATCTGGTTCTTTTGCTATTTCTTGTTTTTCTCCAATCTCCCTACCAGATTCCATCCTAACAGGGATTCCTTGTTCTATCTTATCTTCTAATTGCCGTAAGCGATCTAGCATACTTTCATAAGATTTTTCCATTTGTGGTGTACAAAGACGTATCAATGTTACTTCTGTCAATACTCTCTTTTGTGTTGCATGGCGAAGTTGATTGGATAAATCCGATAGGACACGAATATATCGTATTAAAACGGCATACTCTATCTTTTCTGCCTCTTCTCGCAACATATTTACACTTTCTTCGGATAGTTCAAGCATCGTATCATCTGCCGAATTTTTTAATAACAAAAGATTTCTTAAATACCAAATAAAATCTGTAATAAATTGTCCCAGTTCTCGTCCATTTATAACAATTTCTTCCAACATTGCCAAGACATCATTCATATTTCTGTCTAAAATTGCACGAAGTAAATGCAAAAAAACCTCTTGATCAACAGCTCCTAATACTTCTAATACATTTCGATAAGTAATGGGCTTTCCAAGATAAAAAGCGATGCACTGATCAAGAAGACTTAAAGCATCACGCATAGAACCATCTGCGACTTTCGCAACATAACGAAGCGCTTTTTCCTCTGCTTCTATTCCTTCTTTTTCCATCAACTCTTTTAAACGTTGTGTAATGGTATCAATAGAAATACGCCTAAAATCATACCGCTGACAACGAGATAAAATCGTAATTGGTATTTTATGCACCTCTGTCGTCGCTAAAATAAATATAACATAAGATGGTGGTTCTTCTAAGGTTTTCAAGAGCGCATTAAATGCTCCTATGGAAAGCATATGCACTTCATCGATAATATACACCTTATATTTTCCTTCGGTTGGGGAATATTGTACTTCATCTTTAATGTCACGAATATTATCAACACCATTATTAGAAGCGGCATCGATTTCAATTACGTTCATAGCTGTTTGCTGATTAATTGCTTGACAAGAAGGACATACATTACATGGGCTTCCCTCAATTGGATTCTCACAATTGACTGCTTTTGCAAATAGTTTTGCTATCGTTGTTTTTCCTGTTCCACGAGTTCCACAAAATAAATAGGCATGTCCGATTCTATCTGCCTTTATTTGGTTTGTTAAAGCTGTTACGATATGCTCTTGCCCTTTTACATCTTCAAATTCGGAAGGTCTCCACTTCCGATATAACGCCATATATGACATAAACTCACATCCTTCACATGATAGTAGTTTAATCGAAAAGCTATCTGTGTGCAAGTTTTTTCTTGATAAATGAAAGAGAAAAAAGAGCTCCCACTATCATTCCCATGACAAATCCTCCTATATGGGCAAAATAATCCACAGTACCTTCTGTCCTTGATAAATAAAAGCTCATAAAAAGTAACACAATAATGCGTATAGGAGCATTTTGTTTTCTTTGATTTCTATCAAGACATAGAGAAATTAGAATCGCTCCTAATAATCCATAAATGGCTCCTGAGGCACCTGCACAAACAGCATAAACATCTTGTAAAGCATATCCTATGTTAGAAAGAATGTTTCCTGCAATTCCAGATACAAAATATAAGATACAAAATCGTATCGTTCCTATTTTTTCCTCTAATTGACTTCCTGCAATTCCTAGCACTAACATATTGTTGAATAGGTGATTCCAACCAAAATGTAAAAACATACTCGTAATCATACGGTAATATTCATGTTCATAAAGCACTGAATACCAAGTTTGTGCTCCCATCTCAAACATAAAAGAAGAATTATATACATTTCCCTTTCTAGAAATCAAAAAGAAAATAATGATATTGAGGAAAATTAAAATAGAAGTTCCCATACATTGCTTCAAAGAATAAGACTCTTGTTTCTTTTCTTTTTGTAACCAATCTTCCAAAGGCGTATATAAATTATCAAATTGACTCGTCTGATTTTCGAATAATACGACTCGTTTATTCTCTTCATCTAGTAACCAAATATCCTTTACTTCTCTTGCTATCCTCACAATCTCAGGAATGTGAACCGAAGACGTCATAATAATATTTAACAATTCTACTGGTTTATTCAACTTACCATTCCAATAAAAAATCAGCTGTTGTCGATTCCTCATATACTCTTCCTTCGTAGCGTAATGATTGTAATCTGCTCTTGTGATTTGAATGAGATAGGCTATTTCGCCTTCTTCTCTTATAAAAAGTGTTTCTTTTTCTAAGACTTTTTGATACCCTTTGGAATATAAAAAATCTCGTAGTAGATAACTCATTTCTTTCAATTCCTTTTCCCTTTTAGTATCTATCGTTACTTACAATTTATACATACTGTATAAAGATTTTATATGCTACTTTCAGTAGCTTCTTCTTAGTAAATTATAACACAAATTTATATTTTTTAAATAGCAAGGCAATATGATCTTAAAATTCTTTCTCATCATTATTTATAGAGAAAGAAAAAATTCGTATTCTTCTGTACCAATCTTAATTTTATCTCCTTGTTGCATTTTCTTTGGAATCTGTGCTTGAAGCATTTCTCCATTCCACATCGTTCCATTTGTAGAATTTAAATCCCTAATATAAAATTGTTCTCCTTCTTTTTCAATCGATGTGTGAATACGACTTACTCCTTTTTCCTTTAACACAATATCTACAGCTTCTTCTAGGCTACCAATGACTAATGGTGTTTGATAAATCATAATTGTTTTTTTCTGTTTATTATTGGGTTTTAAAACAGGCATATTCATCATACTTTTATCTTGTTTTATATGGGATAATAAAACTGTTTCTTCTCCCCTTAAATTCTCTTTTTCGTTTATGATAACTCGATTCTTTTTATTTATTCTCTCTTCTTTTACCTTTGGAATTTTTTTCTGATATGTTCTTTGTCTTTCCCACACTATATAAATAGAAACAAGCAATAGTAACAATCCAATCACTAAATTTTTCCATTGTTTTATCCATACAAAACGAATACTTATAAAGAAAATTATGATATTTATAAACATATGAATACTTTGTATTAAATAATGATATGTATGTTTTTTATTTTTAGATTCTTTATAAAAATTTGGAATTTTATTTTTATGATTGTTCCATATATTCTTCTTTTGTTTCTCTTCTTTCTTTATTTCTTCTTTTATCGATGGAATACGTTCCTCTTTTTCTATATTGGAATCGTTTTCTATTTGTTCTTGTTGATTGAAATATATGTTTCGATTCAAATTTTGTTTTCCATTTTCTCTATAATTCTCAAAATGATTTACTGTTTTATTTTCTAAATTTTGTTCACATATGTATAGGTTATCTTTTTTATTTTTATCTTCAAATACTGTTGTTTGTTCTTTATCCTGTTCATGTTTTATATACCGTTCTACCATCGCCATAGATACATTTGGCTGTTCTAATAATTGATAAAATCCATAAATAAATAAAACTGCATCTTGTTCTTTATGATCGACATATTTTAACAGAAACTCTGTTAATTCTTTGAGTTGTTTCATAATATCTTTCTCATAACCAGGTATACAACAAAATTGAATTTGTTGTGTATCATTTTGAACAAAAATACATTCTTCTTCTAGCAATAATCGGCTAGCAGGAATTAAATACTGATTCATCTCTTTTATGGTAATAAGAATTGTTTGAAAAATAGATAGTAAATACTCTCGTTTTATTTCGTTTTTCTTTACATATTGTATGAAAGAAGTACATCCGTCTATCTCATATTGCATATAAGTATGATCCATTTCTTTATAGAAACTCCCGGATAAAACACCAGCTATAGCATTATGTGCCATCATATTTTGTTCCATGCTATATTTGTCTTCCACTGGGAAAATAATATAATTATGGTAATCCGATTTCTTGTATTGTTTCTCCAATTTTTTCCCTCCTTCGTATTTTCTTAATAGGATTCTCTATTTCTATCTTTATTTTTCGTGTTACTTTCTTTTTAAACGGTTGTTGTAAATTAGCTGTAAAAACTTCTTTCCATACTTTCTTTCCATTGTCTGCTTCCCAAATAGCATTTTTTAAAAAGTGCATATTAGGATTCGTACTCTCTATCTTATTTTCCTGTTTCTGTGTAACTACATGACATCCATGAACTAAAAGCTCTCCTTGTGCAATTCCAAGTTCTGTCCACTGAAATAGCATAGTAATGACACCTAAAATAACAATACATAAAAAAGGAATCCATATCGATGATTCTACTGTTACCATTCCTCTTATATCTTCTTTTATCGGATTCATTGTCCCTCCTAACTTCCACATCGACTACAAAGTCTAAGATGACTTACTTCACTCTTCTTTACTCTTTTTACAGTTCTTTTTAAACCAGAACACATTACGGTTGAATGATATTTTTTGCCTTGTTCTGTTACATATAATAGACTTGGTTTTATTCCCTTTTTCATACAAAACTCACATGCTTTATAAGATGTGTTTCCTTTTAAGTATTTTTCAACTTGTGTTGTTTGATGAATTTTTAACTGTAAATAGCTACAACTTCTCTTACTGTGATAAACCGATTGATTATCTGTAATATAAACCCATTGCTCTTCTTCTCCTTCCAAATCTGGACGATACCCTCGAAAAACTTTCTGATGAATTTCATAACTTCCACGATATGTCATACCATGGAAGCCTGGTATTGTTAGTTGCATTTTATATGTAACTTTTAATATAACTTCTCCTCTATTCTTATCATAATAGCTTCCTAAAAAACTAACTCCTTTTATCCCATTTTTTAGCCATGACTGATTCAAATACTTTGTATCAACATAGTTTTCCCAATAAGATTTTGCAAGTAATGGTGTTTTTTCTGGATATTCCTCTTTCGCAATTCTTCTTGCACATTCTACCATGCCTTTATGTATTTCTTGATCAACCATAAACATCTGAGCAAAAAATAAAATTGCTAAAAAAGCAAATAAGAACAGCGGAAAGGCAATCGCCATTTCCACTGTTACCACACCATCTTCTTTTAAGGTGCTTAAATATATCCTTTTATTTTTCTGTTTTGACTGAATATTGCCTTGTACTTGGAGAGTATTATTTTTTTGTTTTATTCGCAAAAAGAAGTTTTTAAATCGATATAATTTTGACAAAATCATAGGAATATCTTTAACAACTTTTTTATTTATATATTCAAAATCATTTTTCTTAAAATAAAAGGACATAGTTAAGCACCTCCCTTCCTATTCATATTGATAGTTTCCTGTTTGCTGAATACAAAATTTATATTGACTACCTTCTTGGATTGGTATATGAAAAAACCTTCTATCAAGACTAATCTCTGTATTCACTTTATATTTGGTCATACAATCTTTCATTTGAAATTCTGGATATTTTAAGTTAATATTCGCTTGCATTAAATCTAACATTCTAAAATACAAATCTTTCTCTTTTACTTTCACTAATAAAATTTTTAAATAATCTTCATAGTCCATCCCTTCTTTTGACGTTTTAAAAGATGCATTTTTTAAATAAAATAATTGATGAAATGCTACTTTCCAATTTTCTCTATTTTTTATAAGAGGAATCTTTTCTCCTTGTAACAAGCACTTGACTTCTGCTACACTTTCTCCATAAGCCCATGCTAATAAAATGGCATTTTGCACCCCCTCTACTGCCTCTGGTTGGAATGTAAGTGCACAAATGGCTGTAGCAACTCCTAATGCTTCACTTTTTTTCATGGAATCTTTCATAATTGCTGCAATATTTATCGGCAATCGTATGAGTAAAATCTCTTTTGACACTTTAGATAAACATGTATAATCGCTATTCTTTCCTGTAATCAAATATTCTATTTCATTCTCATATACAGTTTCTTCTTCTCTTACAATAGAAAGAGCTGATTGAAAATGTGAAAAAATATAACTTTCTAATAAGAGTTTTTGTTCTGCTTGTTCAAAAAGAGAATCCTCCCCTTTTTCCCAATTTAAAGTTGAAGAAGGCATATTACCTATTTGTTTTATTTCTTTTGATAATGGTAAATACGGATTGTATGCTACTGTTAAAACACCAAGACTTTTTATTTCTTCTATGGCATTTCTTGGATCAATTCCAGCTAATATTTCATCGATATTAATATTTCCTCCTTGTGGTTTTTCAGATTCTCCTTTATTGGAAGAATTATTTTCAACAATAGGCTTTTTCTTTTTTCTAGAATTAGCTTTTATATCGGTTCTTTTTGTTCTCTTCATATTTGGTATAATATTAGAATCCATCCAATTCTTTATTTGTTGTTTTAAAGAATGACATCCCTTCGTATAGATATATTCTTCTGGTTCTACTTGTGCATCTACTACCATAAAACGATAAAATCCTTTTGAGATACCAAACAAATTATAGTCCATTAAATTTTGTTCTAAATAATCCCACACTCTATGATTCATAACTTCTTTTCCTTGTCCTAAATAATTCGTATCAAGTGCATAAATATGATACCAATCTGCTAATTCTACTTCATAATCTGCCATAAGATGTTCAACTGCTCCAACTGTCAAGTGATTCACTCTACCTTTTGCTTGTTCATAACGAATTATCTCTAAGCAAGCAAAAAATATTGTTACTAATACAAGAAAAATAAGTGTTAAAAATACAGTTACTTGTCCACCTGTATCTTTTATTATTTTTAACATAAAATTTATACGTCTCCAGCATTTTCTGTCATGGTCTCAAATAAACTATCAACTAAATCACTCAAATTATCCTTAAAAATAAGAACTAGACCGATTAAAACAATAATAATTAAAATAACTTCTACAACTCCCATACCACTTTCATCATTCCATATTGTTTTCCATTTTCTTAATAAATGATTGAACATCATCTTGCTTCCTCCCTCCACTTTACTTAACATGGTATCTCAATAAATTTCTTGTTAATAGAACTGAAATTGACACATTGCTGGATATAAAACAAGTAAAAGAACAACTCCTAATAATAAAATCATTGGCATTAATAACTTCGTTCCTGCTTCTTCTCCTAATCGTTTTGCCTGTTCTTTTCGCATTTCTAGAGAACTTTCTTGTTCCCTTATTAGCATCTCGATTAAATTTTTCGTTCCCTTTTTTACATTTTGAATTAATAATTCTATAATCCTCTTATAAGAAGATAATCCTATTCGATTGGCTAAATTACGATATACCTCTTCTTCCGATAATCCTGCTTGAAATTCATATGTAGTAACAATTAATTCCTCATATAAATAATGCTTCTTATTGGTCAATTGTTTTTTCTTTTTATAATTTTCGCTAAGTCTTATAAATGCAGATTTTAATGTCATACCTGCGCCAATTAATAAAATTAACTGATGGATAAATTCTGGATAATCTTTTAATAATTGTTCTTTTCTCTCATTCATTTGTTCTTTCATCTGTTCTTCTTCTCGAAAGAAAAATAAAATTCCAATTCCTAAAACTAGTATAAGAAATACTCCTTGATTTTTGTTCCATCCTTTTGTATTTTCTATGATATAATCTCCAATTTTATTTGGAAGTTCAAATTGAATTTGATATAAGGAGTTTTCTTCTTTCTCCTTTATTTTCTTTACTACTTCCTCATATTCCTTTTCTTCTTCACTCTTTACTTCTGGAATAAGACGAATGGTATAAGTTCTAATTTCCTCAAAATCTTCATACCGAAATATAACATCAATTTCTACTAACTCTCCTTCTTCCTTTATTTCTGAAACATCTACATTTCCATTCTCATCAACCCATGTTCTATGATTTGTTTCATACGTAATTTTGATTCCATTATTAGGTGCTTTTCTTGGAAATACTAAATTCCTATTCACAGCATCTAACGATGTGTTATCTCCTTTCATAACTTTTTCTACATAGTCCATTGCTTCTTTTACTTTCTCTTCCCATTGTTTTTTTGTATAGGGAATTTCTCGTACAATAAAGGGATACCTTATCTCTTGTTTATCATTTTTCATAAACAGTTCTACTTCTTTTGTACCACCTCCTGTTTCATTTCTCTCAATAATAATAGTAGAGTCTATATACTCTTCTTTCATAGAAAAAATAATGCCAAGACAAATACTAAGAAATAGAAATAAAAATAAAAAACTGAATTGCTTACATCGAAATAAAAGAATGGATTCTTCCACTTGTGACTTTGTGACAATTTCTAAACTTCTTATTTGTGTACAAAGTTTTTGATCCCTTTTATCCAAATGACCTTGTAACCGTTTATAAACCATATAACTTAGTGGGTACAATATCTTAAGTGGATGTCGCCTCTTATCCAAATTATTCCATTCCCTATCGCCTCTCTTAAAAGCTCTATAAGAAATAATAATGAATATACTCAATAAACATATGAAAAAAATGATACTCTTCCCTTCTTTCCTTCTATATATCAATGGAAATAATTTTTTCTGTCCAAACGATTGAGATTGCTATTAAAAATAATCCAACGGTGGCTACTACAACTCCAATTACATTATGATACAACGGCTCCATATAACCAGCCGAAGTTATTCTCATATATGCTAAAATGCCAATTGGCATTGCTGTCATAACTTTTTGCTCCATTCTTTTTGCACTCATCATCGTAATAATTTCTTCTTGTACTTGTTCCTTTTCTATCATTGCTTCCGTTGTTCTTCTTAAAATTGCTGGCAAATTCCCTCCTGTTTTTCTAGCTGTATCAATAATTTGAGCAAAACTCTCTGCTTCTTCTAAACCACTTTCCTTTGCAAACTGTTCAAATATTTGTTGAATTGGTATATTCATTTGCATTTTTTTCAAAAATTGTCTTAAATACAACAACATAAAACTATCTTTTTCTTCTACCATCCGTTCATATTCCTCAGTTGCAGTTTCCACACAGTGTTCTAAAGAATATCCAAGTTCTAATCCCTTTGTAAACAGAGAAATAATTTGCTCAAATTCTTTTCTCAATACTTGTTGTTCTTTTTTCCTTTCTCCTTCTCTTTCTCTCTTATAATACACAGGCAGATATGGCAAGAGAACAAAGAAACCAAGGATCGAGTTATAAAATAAAACTATAAGAATTCCCCCAATGAAAGCACCCTTAATCCATATAGAAAGTTGTTGCTTTAATACACCATAAGACCTTCTATCCTTCATCTTCTACTTCTCCTTGTTCTAGTTTTTTATAACTCTTTAAATGACCTGCCAAAGCCAACTTTTCTTTCTGTGTGATTACCCCTTTTTGTTTCCATACTCCTTGAATTTTCCCTTCAACTTCCTTTTGTTCTTCAAACCAAAAAAGAGGATTGGTTTTAATAACACCATCTTCATATCCAACAATTTCTATGACTTCTAGTACCTTTCTAGAGCGATCTCGTAACCTTCCTAGATGAATAATAAGGTCAATGGCTGAAGCAATTTGTGCTCGAATCGCTGGAAGAGGCATATCTATCCCCATAAGTACCATCGTCTCTATACGGCTTAACATATCACTTGAATGATTTGCATGACCAGTAGAAAAACCACTATGCCCTGTATTGAGAGCCTGTAACATATCCAGCGCTTCTTCTCCACGTATTTCCCCCACAATGATAAAATCTGGTCTCATTCTAAGCGATGCCTTTAATAGATGTCGAATTGTTATTTGATTACCACCTTCCATATTGGCATTCCTACTCTCCATTCTAACGAGATTGGGCATACCAATTAACTGTAACTCTGCTGAGTCTTCAATAGTTACAACTCGTTTATCCTCTTCAATATAACCTGATAATGCATTCAGAAAAGTCGTTTTACCAGAGCCTGTTCCCCCACTAATAAATATATTGGCTCCACTTTTTACTAAAAGTTGTAACATTTTAGCCATTCTCTCATCGAGAGCTCCAAGTTTCATTAAGTCCTCCATATTCATTGCCTTTTCTGGAAATTTACGAATCGTCACTGCTGAACCATCTAAAGAAACTGGTTCTAATACAACATGAACTCTCGAACCATCTTCTAACCTAGCATCTACAATAGGCGATGATTCATTGACAACACGATTCGTTCCTGAAACGATTTGTTGGATCACATCATGAAATTTTTCCTTACTAGAAAACGTTTCTTCCCATTCCAATATTTTTCCCTTTTTCTCAATAAAAATATGATCATATCCATTAATCATAATCTCAGTAATATCTTTTTGTTCTAAAAGTTCTTGTAACACATCTAACCTTCTAATCGAATTAAACAAAGATTTTCTGAATTTTTGCATCATTTGAATGGAAAGATATTCTGTCTTTATTTGCTCTATCAGTACACGATCAATAACCTCATAAACAGTCTCATCCTTGATCTCTGCTGTTAAGTCCAATATACTTACAACTTTTTGGTGTAGTTGTTCTTGTATTTGATTCATACATTATTCTCCCTTTAAAAGATTCACCACATATTCTTCCATTTTAATACTGTCATAAGAAGCATTTGGGACTTGGATAAATTGTATATTTTGATAAATTGTTTGGAAAGACTGATTCATAAATGTTCGAAAGTGTTTTTCCTTTTCCCTTTCTTCTTCTAACGTCAAAACAAAATTATAATGGAACAGAGAAAAAATACGAAAATCAAACAGACTTCCAGTTCCAATATCAAAAACAACTGTTGTATAAAGGTTCATCTGTCGCAACTGCTCTAAAAACCATTGGATATCTTCCATAACAAGTTCTCTATAGTCTAAATAACATAATGCAGACGGAATATAAGATACCTTATATTCATCCTCTTCAAGACGCTCAAGTAGTTCTTTCATCGATTTACTATGAACTTTCATCTTGTATAAAAATTCTTGACTCATACAAGTATCTTCTTCAAAACTTTGATACGTTTCCAATCCAATATAAAGACTTCTTCCCTGTTGATACTGACAGATCGCCCTTGCTAGATTTGTTTTTCCACATCGACCGATAGGGGAATAAACCCCATAGACAGTAAACGAATCTGTTTCGTATCTTTCTTTTTGCTGTGTTTGCTGACCCATTTGCTGTATAATGACCTGTAATAGATTCTCGGCCGATTGATATTTATAGACACTGTTTTTGTGAACAAGATCCTGTCCTTGATTGAGCCATAATACAGGGATCCTTTTGGCACACTCTTCCATAGGATTCCACTCTACATTCTGGTTCAGTAACAGCAAATCCACTTGATTGTCTTCCTTACAATATTCCCTTACTTTCTCCATATCAGTAAAAGCAATTCCCATACACGGAAACTCTTTTAATCCATTCATATAATTCATAAGAGAAAATGCAAAATCGATTTCTTCATCATAAATGACTACTTGATACTGTTTCACACCACTCCTCCTTTCTTGTATCTACCTGATGTCATCCATTATAAGACACTTATTTACAAATTCATACAAAAGGGTGTCCCCAGCTAGGGACACCTTTTTCCAAAATTTTAATTCTTCTATTGACAATTTTTTTAATACTCCCTATAATCAAATAGTTAGCAACCTAACATTTTATTTTTTAGATAAAATGTTCTTACCACTTCATTTACCATAGCATTTCTTAAAAAAGTAAAGGAGGCGAGCTGTGGTGTCAGAAGAAAAAAAAGTTCTAAAAGAAATCCCGATGGCCAGGCTAATCCATATCATTTCTCGTAAGTTAAAACATCACCAGATCTTAGCAGATGATGACATTGGATTAACGCCTATGCAAAAACATGTCTTAAAATTTATTCTTCTTGAATCTCTTCATCGAGAGATTTATCAAAAGGATGTAGAAGATGAATTTCAGATTCGACGTTCTACTGTAACTGGAATCATTCAACTTATGGAAAAAAATGGTTTTCTTTATCGAGAATCTGTCTCTAAAGATGCCAGATTAAAACGTCTCGTTCCTACAAAAAAATCTGAGGATCTGAGAAATAAAATTATTGAAAACATAATAGAACGGGATCAAAAAATGACAGAAGGAATTTCAGAGGAAGAACTAAAATCTTGTAAGAATGTTCTCCTAAAAATTTTTGAGAACCTTACAGATTGTTAAGGAAACACACAACATAAAACATAGGAGGAATATTATGAATCGAAAACTTTTTCAATCCATTCGCGAGTACAAAAAAGAATCTATTCTCGCTCCAATCTTTGTTATTTTAGAAGTTTTCATGGAAGTTTTAATCCCACTTTTGATGGCAAAAATTATTGATGTTGGGATCCAGCAAGGCAACCTCCCTTACATTATTAAAATGGGATCATTTCTTGTTGTATTAACAATGCTTGCCCTCTTTTTAGGTGTTCAAGCAGGTAACTATGCCGCAATTGCTGCCGCAGGTTATGCAAAAAATCTTCGTCATGACATTTTTTATAAAGTACAAGACTTTTCTTTCAAAAATATTGATAACTTTTCAACCCCTAGTCTTGTTACCCGTATGACGACAGATATTACAAACGTACAAATGGCTTATATGATGAGTATTCGCCTTCTTTCTAGAGCACCATTTATGATTATTTTATCTATGATTATGACACTTAAAATTAACGTAGATGTTGCTTTATTATTCTTAGTAACAGTACCAATCCTTGGTGGTCTTCTCATCTTTATTGCAAAAAAAGCTCACCCACATTTTATTAAAGTGTTTGATGAATATGATATTTTAAATAATACGGTACAAGAAAATGTAAACGCTTCTCGTGTTGTAAAAGCATATGTAAGAGAAAATCATGAAATTGATAAATTCCATAAAATCTCTTCTGTTGTTTATAAACTGTTTATAAAGGCAGAAAAGATTGTAGCTTGGAACTCTCCAGTTATGCAGTTTACTATGTATCTTGTTATTCTTGCTCTTGTATTAATCAGTAGTGAAGCGATTGTATTTGGCACCATGGAACCTGGTGAACTTACAAGTATCGTTATTTATGCTTTACAAATTTTAATGTCACTTATGATGGTAACATTCGTATTTGTTATGATTATGATTGCAGAAGCATCTACAGACCGTATTACAGAAGTTCTTAGTGAAGTACCTGAAATGCAAAATGCAAAAGATGCCATCAAGGAAGTAAAAGATGGATCCATTGACTTTGAGAATGTAGAATTTAGCTACGCTGGTGAAGGTGGTAATCTTTCTTTAAAACAAATCAACCTTCATATTAAATCTGGACAAACCATTGGGATTATCGGTGGAACTGGTAGTTCAAAATCTACATTAGTTCAGTTAATCCCAAGACTTTATGACGTTACAAAAGGTTGTATTAAAGTTGGTGGGGTTGACGTTCGCAACTATGAGCTCGAATCCCTTCGTGATCAAGTATCTATGGTTCTCCAAAAAAATGTTCTTTTCTCTGGAACAATTTATGAAAACCTTCGTTGGGGTGATGAAAATGCCAGCGATGAAGAAATCCAACGTGTATGTAAGCTAGCACAGGCAGATACCTTTATTCAAGAGTTCCCAGATAAGTATAATACGATGATTGTACAAGGTGGTAACAACGTATCTGGTGGACAAAAACAACGTTTATGTATTGCAAGAGCACTTCTTAAAAAACCAAAGATTTTAATTCTCGATGACTCCACAAGTGCTGTTGATACAAAAACTGATGCTTTCATCCGTAAAGCATTCCGTGAAGAAATTCCAGACACAACAAAAATTATTATTGCACAGCGTATTTCTTCTATTGAAGATGCGGATCAAATTATCGTTCTTGACGATGGTAAAATTAATGGAATTGGAACTTCAGAAGAGTTATTAAAAACAAATGCTATTTATCGTGAAGTATATGAATCTCAAACGAAAGGAGGAAATGAAGATGAGTAATCAAAAACCAAAAATGTCAAAAGAAACATTAAAAACAGCCAAACGACTTCTTCAATATGTGACAAGCCGTTATAAAATACAGTTTTTTGCTGTTTTTATCTGTATTATTATAAGCTCTATTGCTTCTATTTCCGTTTCTCTTTCACTTCGTTATCTATTAGACGACTTTATTCTTCCCTTAATTGGACATGAAAATCCAAACTTTGGAGAATTGTATCGTGCTTTAGCACTACTTGCTTGTATTTTTGGCTCTGGTGTTCTTGCTACTTTTATTTATAGCCGTTTAATGGTAAAAATCGGACAAGGTGTCTTAAAACAAGTGCGTGATGATATGTTTGAACATATGCAAACACTTCCAATCCGCTACTTTGATCAAAATACAAATGGCTCTATTATGAGTCTTTACACCAACGATACGGATACACTTCGTCAGATGATCAACCAATCCATTCCACAAGTTTTAATGTCAACCATTACTGTTATTGCTACCTTTATCTCTATGCTTGTGTTAAGCCCATTACTTACTATTCTTTCTGTTCTTATGATTGCGTTGCTCTTATTTGTAACAAGAAAAATTGGGGGAAATAGTGGAAAATACTTTTTACGTCAACAGTTAGCACTAGCAGATGTAACTGGTTTTGTAGAAGAGCGTATGAATGGACAGCGTGTTATTAAGATCTTCAACCATGAACGTGTCTCTGAAGAAGAATTTGATGCCTTAAATGAACAATTATTCGATGCAGCTTCTAATGCAAACCGTTTTGCTAATATGATGGGACCAATTATCGGAAACTTAGGAAACTTACAGTTTGTATTAACTGCTGTTGTAGGTGGTATTCTTTCTGTCTATAACATTGGAGGAATCACCCTCGGTATTATGGCATCTTACCTTCAATTTACAAAAAGTTTCAACCAGCCATTTATGCAAGTAGCCCAACAGTTCAACTCAATCGTTATGGCATTAGCTGGTGCAGAACGTATCTTTAAAATGATTGATGAAAAACCAGAAGTCGATGAAGGTTATGTAACTCTTGTCAATGCAAAAAAAGCAAAAGATGGCACTCTTACAGAATGTAAAGAACGTACAGGAACTTGGGCTTGGAAACATCCTCATAAGGCAGATGGTTCTGTTACTTATACAGAAGTCACTGGCGATGTACGCTTTGATGATATGACATTTGGTTATACCGATGAAAAAATGGTATTACACAATGTATCTCTTTTTGCAAAACCGGGACAAAAAATTGCCTTCGTTGGTTCTACTGGTGCTGGTAAAACTACAATTACAAACTTAATCAATCGTTTTTACGATGTACAAGATGGAAAAATCCGTTATGATGGAATTAATATTAATAAAATCAAAAAAGCGGATTTAAGACGTTCTCTCGGTATTGTATTACAAGATACTCACCTCTTTACAGGTACGATTATGGAAAATATCCGTTATGGTAAATTAGATGCAACGGATGAAGAAGTATACGAAGCAGCACGTCTTGCTCATGCCGATCAGTTCATTAACATGCTTCCAAATGGTTATCAAACAATGTTAAGTGGCGATGGTGAAGAATTATCACAAGGTCAAAGACAGCTCCTTTCTATTGCACGAGCTGCTATCGCAAATCCACCTGTTTTAATTCTTGATGAAGCAACTTCAAGTATTGATACTCGTACAGAAAGCATTGTACAAAAAGGTATGGATAACTTAATGAAAGGACGTACTGTATTTGTTATTGCCCACCGTTTATCCACTATCCGTAACAGCGATGCTATTATGGTTCTTGATCATGGACGCATTATTGAACGTGGTACTCATGATGAACTTCTTGCTTTAAAAGGCACTTATTATCAGCTTTACACTGGTAAACTAGAATTAGATTAAGAAAAATGGGTTGTCGCACTTAAGTGCGACAACCCATTTTATTTTTCACTTATTAAATCTCTAACGCTACTTGGATCGTATGTAATCGTAATGGTAGAGTCTTTTTTTACTTCTAAATATGCAATAATCATTGGAAAAATATTTCCATACATCTGCGTTTCCCATCGATTGGATTTTAACGTTAATTCCTTACAAATATATTCAGAATTTGCATTGTTTGTAAATGTATATCCCGTATATTCCTTTAACGCTTCCACTACCTTCTTACTATTTTCAACAGAACTCGCATTATTATCTTTCGTATTTATAAAAATTCTTGTATAATCTGGCATAATTGCAATGGAATATGCTCCAGAAGATATATTATAATCTGGATCTGAGATTGCAACTTGTATAGCCTTTACTAACTGCTCTAAATTACTAACATCTGTTGATTTTCTTGATTTCTCCACATATTTTACATATTGTGGTGCAAGTAATCCAATTAGTATCGCTAAAATAGCTATTACAATAATTAATTCTATTAAAGTAAAACCTTTATTTTTTTTCATTATGCTTCTTGTGTAACTCATTATTTTCTCCTCATTATACTTCTAATATCCTAAAATATAATACTCCGAAAAAATCCCTCAGTCGATTATCAAACAAAACCCAAATTATAGATATTTTTATATAAACTATAGCATTATTTTTATATAATATTCTATATAAGAACAACTTTTTTTACCAAAATATTGCTAATATATATAATAACCCAATGCCTGGTATACCAAGTATCGACACAATTGGAATTGAATATACATTAATTCCAATATATGTTGGGTATCCATATTTGATTAATCCAACATTTAAAAAATGAATGCATAAAATACCTAAAACTGCCCTCAATAATATTGTAATAATCCATTCGCTCATTTTTTCAGGAATCATTTCTTTACAATCTCTTTCTATTTTGGACTATCTATATGCTTTTTTTGCTCCACTTATTCCTATTTCTTCTATCCTTATCCTGTATATTGAATAATATATAGATAAGAAGCTTCTCTTTGATAAATTTGGAAGGTTTCCAAACGCTTCCATTCTGGATGACGCTTCATAACGCTAACTGCAATCTCTGGATCTTGGCTATAAATGATACCAATTCCTCCTTTTTTTAGATGAGTCGCTCCCTTCTTTAACAATAATTCATACAATCCCTCGATATCTTGTTTCGTTTGCTTTGCTGATACAGATGGCATATTTGTAACAATTTCATCAAATAAATACTCATGCGTAAATTGTCGAAAATCACGATTCACAAAATTAATAACAGTTCTTGCTCTTTTGGAATTTTCTCTTCCATATTCAATAGCTTGTCCATATAAATCAATTCCATATAATGGATGTGCTGACATGGCAAAATTTCGTTCGAGTAACATCGTTCCTGTTCCACAAAATGGATCGAGCACTTGTGCATTTTTTTTGAAATATGGCTTTGCTAACTCCATAATCGTAGCAGCTGTTACTGGATGAATTGATGTAGATAGCGTATGCGCTCGATAAGAAAAACGATTGTCTGGTATCGTATATAATTTAAGATACGCATGATATCCTCCCATTTTTCCTTCTAATAAGCGAATCTCTACTTCATAGTCCGATGTGGAGTTAATCAGACGATGGGACGACTCTACTTCTAGTGCTGATGCTATTTTCTTCATCATCGTCCTCTTTTCATCTGGATGAAGTTTTCCTCTTAATTCCACACGAAATCGGTAAGAGCCTCCTCCTAAATGTCTTGCATCTAAAAATCCTAATAGCCCACCCATTAAAATAGTATGAGCGATTCCTTTTGGATCGAGCTGCATATTTTTAGCAACAGGCATCGGAAAGAGAATTTCTTGCCATGTACGAACACTCATAAAATCTCTCATATCTTCGTATTCCACTGCAACTCCACCACTAATCTTCTTTCCTTTACAAGGATAACAAGCCTTTAATGTCACGTCTGGATAAAATCGATTCGTTGTTAAAACGACTTTTCCAGGCTCATCATAACCGATAAAGTAGTGTGTTTGTCCTCTTTCATACTGTCCAATTAAGTTCGTAAGTTCACGAATTTCTTCTGTAATGTGTTTTTCCTGTTCTTTTGTAAACTTTGTCGATAATAAATAATCTAAACGCTCTTTGAATTTTGGAATATACGTTTCACAATCCATCTTTTGAAATGCTCGCAAATAATCTGTACGAACAAACAGTGTTTCTTCCTCTTCATAGGCTTCATAAAGCTCTGGAAGCATTCCTTCTAACTCTAATTCTCCAATAATAATTACAGCATTTTTTCGAATTTTTGGATCTTCTTGTTCTAATAATTTTCTAAAAAAGTCATAATCATATTGAAGCAAACAAAGAAACTCTTCTTGTTTTTTTAAATTTCCTTTTAATTGTTTTTTTAACTCTATTAAATTTTCGCGAATATTTTGCCCTTTTTTAATATTTTCTAAAAGTTGTTCCAGCATACTTCCTCCCATATTCATCTCTTTTCTTCGTCTATCTTACCACTAATCAATCCTGCTGGCAACTCACTTATCATTCTTTTCCTATTCCTCTATTTTGTACGATTTCTAATAGAAAATGATATAAATTTTTAAGTAATGTTTAATTTACTTTCTTCTCTTCTTCTATTATAATAGAACATAACAATGAATCTACATACATATTCAAACAATCTCTTGCCTTTTGGCATAAGACGTTTCTATATTCAACAAAGATTCATAAAAATAAGAAAGAGAGGACTTTCCATGAGAACAACAAAAAAACTTATGGCTGCTGCTTTCATATCTGCCATGATGCTCAGTGTCGCATCTAATTCTACGATAACTGCCCATGCAGCAACTGCTACACCAAAAATTACAGTATCCAAAAAATATGTTTTAGTAGGAAAAACAAAGAAATTATATATAAAAAATAAAGTAAAAGGTGCTACTTATTCTTTTACAAGTTCTAATAAAAAAATTGCAACGGTAAATAAAAAAACGGGAGTCATAAAAGGCGTCTCTGTCGGAAACTGCCAAGTAAAATTAACGGCAACTGTTGGGAAAAAAACTTATACAAGCACTGTTAAAATTATCGTAAAAGAACATGCTTCTTCCATTCGTTTTTCTATGGACTCTGATGAATTAATATTAGAAGAAATTGGTGAAAATGTATATACTGTTTCTACTTTAATGGCAACAGAATCTGGTGGTCAATGTACCGATCGCTCTTTTTATATCATTCCAGAAGAAACCAATACAGCAGGAGCTACCATTGATACAATGGGGCAAATCAGTGTTGAAAAACCAGGTTCTTTCCAAGTAATTGCAGTCGCTTGCGACACTGCAAAAACATTCCAAAAAGGGAAATATCTTGCACAAAGTGAACCACTACAAGTAACTGTTCCTGCAACGTTATCTTCTTCTATGAAATCTGTAAATCAAATACAACTCACTACGAATAGTTCTTTATCTTCCTATGAAAAAAGTGATTTTATTGTTACAGATAGCCAAACAGGACAAACTTTAAAGATTTCTGATGTTGCCATAAAAGAAGATGGAAAGAGTGCTGTCATTACGATGGCAAATACTTTTAGTAAAAATGCGAAATACGATGTTACTCTTTTAGATGGCTCTTTCACATCATCCTTTGTTGCCAATTATGGTTCTATTGCTAAAATTGTAGCAAATGATGCACAAACAATTGCCCCATCTGTAGCAACAGCTTTAGATTATACCATCTATGACGAAAATGGAATTGATATTACGAAACTATATTCCCCTTCTTCTGCGGGATTTACGTTTGATTTTGAACCAAAATCTACAACTTTAGATGAATATGGGCGTATTACTCTAAATAGTAAAAATGCCTATGCATTCTATACGATTACTTATACATATTTAGATGCTTCTAATAAACCTCAAAAAATCACAAGTAATACAGGACGTGTTACTGCAACAGCTTCCAATTTAAAAGCAATAAAAGAATATAGTATTTCCTCTAACAGTAACCCAGATTATACTAGTCCTGTCCATACACTTCCAGTTGGGGAAACCGGTCAAAGATTATACTGCCTCTTCCAAAACTCTGTCAATGGAACGATTGATACAGCAAAGACCAATATTTCCAATTTAACTTACACATCGAATAATACATCTATTTGTGGAATCGATCGTACAACAGGATTATTATATCCATACAAAGAAGGAAATGTAACAATTACCATATCAGATGGTATCTTTTCTGATACCGTAACATTAACGATTGGAGAAGCACGTCAGTTAAACTCTTTAGTTGCTGATCATTCTTCCATCACATTATCAAATACTGGAACTTTAAGTAATAGCGAAACCGTTCACTTTGAATTACGCGATCAATATGGTCAACCGTTCAAGTTTGCTTCTAGTACAACAACTTATCCAACGATCCGTTTGTTATCTGGATCGGAAAACTTAGTAACGGCAAATGGTTCTTATGTGACAAAGACAGCTCGTACTATTTCTACAAATGCATCGAATGGTAGCTTTGATCTAACATTTGCTGGACGAGGAATTGGCACTTGTTCCATTGAAGTAAGCTGTGCTGGAAAAACTTCTATTATTAACCTTACAGTCACAACACCAGGTGTTGTTGCTACTTATAAACCAGAGCTTTCTCGTACAACTCTAGATCCAAATGTACAAGGTAATAACGTAGCTCTTTTAAAAGTATACGCAGTCGATGCAAATGGTATTAAAATTAATCAGATTACAGATGGCTATTACTCCATTGCTTCTGTAGACGGAACAATCATCGTACCAAATCAATTAATCTCCAATGTAAATGGAGAAACAATTGATGCGACTCGTTTAAAACTCAGTGATGGTACTTATCAATTAACAGTAACTTCTGGTCCAATTACAGAATCCATTACTTTTCATGTAAAGGCTTCTGATGCTTTAATTAATTTAGTGCCAAACACAATAACATCTTCCACAGTTTCTACGACAGATGATGTGGCAACGAAAATCATGGATTGCTTTTCTTTCTACTTAAATGGCAATTCTACTGCTATTACACCTTCTACTATGATAACTGGAAGTAACCCTCTTGTATCCAATGTAAAAGTATCCTTTACATCTTATGATTCTAGATATTTTGATAGCGGACAAGATATAACTATCGGTAGCAGAGATTTTAAGAAAAACTATGTTGGATACACAGCAAGTCTAAGAATTACAAAAATTAGCTTTACTTATCTTGGACAAACTTTCACTTTTAATCCAGATAAAGATATTACACTACGTGTAAGCTAATAAAATATCAAACCAGATAAAACAAAAAGTACATTTTCGCACGTAATACTTTTTCCTTTCATAGAAAATCAATCTTTATAAAGAAATTAAAAAGTATTTCTCATAAATGAAACAGGGCTGTTATACATAAAATTGCTATGTATAACAGCCCTAACTATTTACCTTTATAAACGTTATCTTTTACTTTCTTTAAATTTTCTATTATTTTTTCTCATTCTTATAATGATAGGTTGGAACTAATTCTTGAACAAGGGAACGAATATCTTCTGTTTCTTCTGCTGCTTTTTCACAAATAATTTCTAATTTTTCAAAAAACTCTTTTTCATCAAACTGGATTGGTTGTCCAATATGAATCCGATTATTTGCTGTATTTTGTAAACCTTCTTCATCCATTAATAATTCCTCATATAATTTTTCTCCTGGTCTAAGACCTGTATATACAATAGGAATATCTCTATCTGGAATATAGCCTGATAGACGAATCAAATTTCTTGCCATATCATCGATTTTAACTGGTGAACCCATATCTAAAACAAAGATTTCCCCTCCTTTTGCATAAGCTCCAGCTTGTAATACAAGTCCAACTGCCTCTGGAATCGTCATAAAATAACGAATCATTTCTTTATGAGTGACTGTAACTGGACCGCCTTCTGCTATTTGACGTTTAAACAGAGGAATAACACTTCCATTACTTCCTAATACATTTCCAAAACGAACTGCTGCAAATTCTGTCTTAGAATCACGATTATATGCTTGAATCATCATCTCACATAATCGTTTGGAAGCTCCCATAATATTCGTTGGATTCACTGCTTTATCTGTGGAAATTTGAATAAATCTCTTAACACCATACCGATCAGCTGCTCTTACTAATTTAAGTGTACCATATACATTATTTTTAATTGCCTCATTAGGGCTGCTTTCCATTAATGGAACGTGTTTATGGGCAGCAGCGTGATAAATAATATCTGGTTTATAGGTTTCAAAAATTTGATTCATTCGCTTTGTATTGCGAATCGATGCAATTAAAACAACTAAATCCAATTGTGGATATTTTCTCTGAAGTTCCATTTGAATGTCATAAGCATTATTTTCATAAATATCTAAAATAATGAGTTGCTTTGGGTTATATTTTACAATTTGGCGACAAAGTTCACTTCCGATAGAACCACCACCACCTGTTACCATAACAACTTGATTACTTACATAGCCCATAACTTCATCTAAGTTCGTCTCAACTGGCTCTCTTCCTAATAAATCCTCAATTTCAACTGGTTTTAAGCGACTTACACTCACTTCTTCATTAATTAACTGATACATACCGGGCAATAGTTTCATCGTACATTCTGTTTCTTTACAAATATCTAATATTTCCTTAATGGCATGTCTTGGTGCAGAAGGCATTGCAATAATAATATCGGTAATATGATACTTTCTTACCGTTTCCACAATATCAAAACGGTTTCCAACGACTTTAATACCTTGTATATAACTTCCAAATTTGGCAATATCATCATCAATGGCGCAAATAACTCTTCCATCTAAATAAGCACTATGAACAATTTCTTTAATAATCGTCGTAGCTGCTTCACCAGCTCCAATAATCATCATCCTATGCTGTGTTGTATCTGGATGATATTTTTTCACTCCAATTCGAAGCATTCGATAACAAAACCTAGATGCTGCAATAAATAAAATTAAATAAATAAAATGCAACGGATAGAAACTTCTTGGCATATGTAAAGATAAAACTTTTATTTCAATCACTTGCATCGTACTCGCTAAAAATACAGCAAATACAATATTCACTAATTCATCAATCCCTGCATATCTCCATAAACTATGATACAAACGGAAACAAAAAAAGATAAAAAGAGTAATGACCGTATCTATCCAAAAGAAATCAAGAATTGCCTCCCAATACTTCACTTCTACTTGGCTTAATCGAAAATCAAACCTTGTAATTAAAGCAAGTGCTGTGGCACTATTTAATAATATAATATCTAAAACTAATAAAAAAATCCGCCTTAAAAAAAGACGTTTATCTCGAATGTATTGTTTCATCTATTTGCTCCTAAAACTAAAAAAGAAACACATAATATTATGTGCCTATTTGACTGAATACGAATTGTATTGTTTCCTCATTATAGCATATTCATAGTAAGGAAACAAGTTTTGTTCCTAGAATCAATATAGAGGTACTATAAATGCAAATATATCAATCAAAAGTCCCAAAAAAGTCCATTTTTTAGAATCAAAACTATGACTATTCCATTCAAATATCCATTCAAAAAAATACGTATTGTAAAGAACTTTACATTCTAAACAATACGTATTTTTAAAAATTAACGAATTTTTATATTATGTTTTACTGTATAGTCACTATAATATTTTACACCTTTTATTGTTTTATAGCTTCTAACGCGAACAGAATAGCTTCCTTTTTTAAGTTTCTTAATTGTTTTTGCTTTGGATGTGGAAGTAATTGTCACCCATTTTTTGCTATTTTGCTTTTTATATTGAATTGTATATCCACTTAGTTTCTGTCCTTTTACTGTTACTTTTATTGCAGATTTTCCTACTTTTATCGTAAAAGTTGGAGCTTTTGGAACAATGTGAAATGTTTGTTCTACTACCGTTTCTTTGTAATCTCCTAATCCAGTTACAATAACCGTTGCCTGACCAATCTGCTTATTATTTTTATAAGTAATTGTATAATCTGTTCCTTTTTTAAGAATACCAGATTCTCCTGTTACAGTAACAGTTGGTTTCATTGCTTTGCCTGTATATACTTGATTTTGTACACTGGAGACTGTGAATGTTTTTTGTTCTTTTTGCTCCTCTTTTTCTGGTGTACTTGGAGCAGATGGAACAACTGGCACTGAAATAGATGGAACACTTGGTACTGTAGCTCCTCCTGAGCCACCACCGATATTACCACTATTAGAACCTGTACTTCCATTGTTATTATTTTCTTGTGCCTGTTCTTGAATCACAATCGTTGCTTCTCCAAAATATGTCTCATAGTTTGGATTTGTCACTTCATATTCTACAACATATTCTCCACCTTTTACTTTAGGAAGAATATCGGACCACTGATCAGAACCTTTCATACGATAGCGAATCGTAGAGCCTGCTGGTGCTGTTACTGTAATAGAATGTTCTTGCCCATCATATTGTTTTGGATTTGTTGTATCTCCATAGTTTTCTGCTTTAACAATTTGGTTATCCATTGTGGCTTTTGTAATTTCAAAAGTAGTACTTGTTCCTACATATCCGTTACTTTCCTTTGGAATTACGGTTACAGTAGCAACCCCTACATTGATATTGTTCGTATAAATAACATCATAATCTGTACCTTGTGTCAATGTCTTTCCATTAACTGACACTTTTAAGCTTGGTGTGATTTCTTTTCCTGTATATACATAAGATTGATTTGTACTTCCTGCTTCAATTACCATCTGTTTGGATTTTTCTTTATAAACAGGTTGTAAAACAACCGTATCTCCATTGACTGTTGTTAAGTTAGATACTTTACTATTAGAGTAATAAATATCA
>JADIML010000146.1 GCA_017694765.1 Candidatus Scybalomonas excrementavium | reverse complement strand
TGTCTTTTTGCCCTCTGATTTACATCTTCTTTCCATACATAAGATTTTGTATCTTGTATCAGACCAATTCCTCTTTTTTTCTTGACACAAGCTCTTCTATACGGATCTGCACATCGAATCATTTCCCCAATTTCTGTTTTTATTTCAAACTCATACTTCATACTCGGTTTTGCCTCTGGAATCCAAAGTTCAAAAACTCCTGTATCACCTACACGCTCCATTTGATGTATATGAGGATGAAAGTCATTCCAATCCCCTAATATACTCACTCTTTTAGCATGAGGTGCATAGATAGCAAATTGAATTCCTATTACCCATTCTTCCCCTACTAAAATGCTTCTTTCATTAGCCCCTAATACCGTTTGAATCGTTGTATGTTTTCCTCTTGCAAAATCAACCAAGTCTTGTTCTTCTATTTGTGATTCAAAAAAATAGGGATTTTCTACAATTTCTTTTCGTTCACCTTGTTTTAAAAGAACTTCAAATTGATACTCTTTTGCTTGCTCTTGTTTTTGTAAGGAAGGTTTCATAAGATAGATAAAAAAACCTTCTTTTATTTGTTCCATTTCATAGGTTTCCCCACCCATTCTATGTCGAAGCCACATGGAAGTTGCACGAGGATTCCAATAGCAAAAGAGTCCTCCTTCTTCTACTTCATGATAGCCCAAAACTGTTTTTGGTCTGTCACAGTCTCCATAATAAATCTTATTGATATACTCTGGTTTTAATAATTCTTCGTTCTCTCTGATTTTCAATGGCTTCCCATCCTTTTTCTCACATATATTGTTCACAATTCATTCACATTTTTTTCAATTTAAAAACACACAATTTTCACATTTTATTAGTATGATAATCTTGTAAGAGCTTTTCATATATTGAAATCCTCTCCCCCTCATTTTTTTGTAATAGAAAAAGCGGTCTAAAAGCCGCTTTTTCTATTTTTATTTGTTCTTTAACTTCTTTACTAAATCTTTGGCATCACTGATTGTCAACTGAGAATACATCTCTCCGTCTATATAGATATTTGGTCCCATTTTACAACGCTTTAAACAGTTTTGTGTTGTTACATACACCGTACCATCTTTTGATAAACCGTCTGAACCTACTTCCAACTCTTTTTTTAAGGCTTCATAAATTTGTCCACCTTCTTTGCTCATACATCTTGCACCTGTGCATGCAACAATACGATGTTTAAAATTCGCTGCCTTTAAACTTGGATATAATTTAATAAGCGTTGCTATCATCGTTTCTTTGATTCCAAACTCTTTCGCAATGCGATTTTGAATATCTGTTGGAATACATCCTAGTAACTCTTGAATTTCTCGAAGCATTTCAACAAGTGTTTCTTGTTCTTTCGAATTTGTTTCATTTTTATAATATTCTAAAATTTCAATGAGCTGCTCTTCCATTCTATCATCTCCTATCATGATTTCATTTTTTCCAATACTCGATTCTTCATTTTTAGAAATGTTTATTTTAACTTTTCATTCCATTGTTCTTCTTTGAAACCAATTAAAATAAAGTCATCTCCAACAAGTAACGGACGTTTTACAAGCATTCCATCACTAGCTAATAGTTGGTATTGTTCTTCTTCAGACATTTCTTTTAGCTTGTCTTTTAAATTCATACTTTTATATAATAAGCCACTTGTATTAAAAAATTTCTTTAATGGTAATCCACTCATTGCATGCCATTTTTTTAATTCTTCTGCTGTCGGATTTTCTTCTTTTATTGGTCGCTCTTGTACAGAAATTCCATTGGCTTCCAACCATTTTTTCGCCTTTTGGCATGTGCTACATTTGTTATAAAAAATAAATTGCATCTTTTTCTCCTTTTCTTCTTTCACTAAAATACCAAAATAGTTTTATTTTATGTGATAAATTAATAATCATAACTGATATTAATTTATTTATACACGATTCCCATTTGTTTATCAAGAGATTCTTATCTTTTCTACCTCTTTCATTTGCTGAAAAATCTCTAAATACTCCTCTTCAAAAATACTTCCTTTTCTCCATATGCAATTAAAGTCATGATGAACCTTAAAATCTCTTACTTGGATTTCTCTAAGACTTCCTTGCTCTAACTCCTTTAAAACAGCTCGCCGATATAAGAACGTGATTCCTAAATGATGTTCTACTAAGGCTTTGATCGTTTGAAGATTGCCTATTTCAGCGACAGATATAAAATCTTTCAACGAAAGGTTCTGTTCTTCCATCGCTCTTTCTAAAATTTCTCTCGTGCCAGATCCTCTTTCTCTCACAAGAATCCTCTCTGAGCACAGCTCTTCCAAATAACAAGGTTCCTTTTGTAGTACATAATCTTTCCCACAAACTGCAATATACGCTTCTTTGGAATATACTAAGGAATTATATTCTTCTTTGGAAAAATACCCCTCTACAAAAGCAAAATCAATTTCTCCCTCATCAATTTTCGTTAATAACTCTTTTGTGTTTGCTACTTGCATTTTTACAATTAGATTTGGATTCTTTTCCATATATTTACTTAAATAATGGGGCATTAAAAACTCTCCTATCGTTAAAGTAGCCCCAAAATTTAATATCTTTTTTTGCTCTTTTAAAATATCTAATTTTTCTCTTAAACAGATTTCATTATGGTACATCGTTTTGGCTGCTGATAAAAATGCTTTCCCTTCTTTTGTTAAAAACATCTTCTTTCCCTTAAATTCAAATAACTTTATACCATAGTTTTCCTCTAAATAATGAATATGCTGTGAAACAGCTGGTTGGGTTAAATTTAGCGCCTCTCCTGCTTTCGTAAAATTCATAAACTGACATACAGTTAAAAATGTCATCATTCGATTGTCAAGCACATGCTCACTCCTTTCTCCTTACAATCACTTCCTTGTATTAGAAACAATTTCATCTATTAAACTCTTCTCACTTTTTTCTGTTTTTATGTAAAACAAAAAATTTCATACTGTTATCATATCATAAGAATCCACATTTTTTCCTATGAATTTTCCCTATACTCCTATATAATAGAAACGACATTTGAAAATACAGAAAGGAACGAAATGATACAAATGCAAAAAACAACCATACAAACGTACTTAAAACAAAACATGGTTTTAACGATTTCTGGTCTACTAGCCATTCTTTCCATGTTATTGATTCCACCATCCATTCGATATATCGAATATATTGATTTTCGAGTTTTAACGCTATTATTCTGTCTGATGCTTGTTGTATCAGGACTACAAAAGACTGGTCTCTTTCATGCAGTGAGCACTTCTTTATTAAAAAAGGCTCACTCTATACGACAACTTTCTCTTATTTTAATTTTTATAAGCTTTTTAGGGTCTATGTTTATTACAAATGATGTTGCTCTAATTGCCTTTGTTCCATTTACAATTTTAGTATTACAACAAGCATCACAGGAAAATGAATCCTGTAAGCAAGTACATTCCCATGTTCTTATTATGATTATCGTATTCCAAACGATATTTGCAAACCTTGGAAGTATGCTTACCCCAATTGGAAATCCTCAAAATCTGTACTTATATTCCTTATCCAATATGTCTCTTTTTGAATTTTTCCAATATACATTGCCACTGACTCTACTTTCCTTTGTCATGCTTTTACTTAGTTGTCGGTTTTGTATTCCAAATATTCCAATTCAAATTCCACACACAAAGGCGCCATCAGTGGAAAGAAAATCATTACTACAAAATAGTATTTTATTCTTCCTCTGTTTGCTAACAGTTACACATATTTTGCCTTGGCAATTACTACTGATTCTGTTATCAATTGCAGTCTTTCTCTTTGACAAAAGGCTTTTTTTCAGTGTAGATTATGGCTTATTGGCAACTTTTTTATTCTTTTTTATTTTCATTGGAAATATGAGTGAATTTTCTCTTGTAAAAAACTTACTTCAAAATCTCTTAGAAGGCAAGGAAATTCTTGTTTCTTCCTTAACTTCTCAAGTCATTTCCAATGTGCCTTGTGCCATTTTACTGTCTAACTTTACAACTTCTTATGGTAAACTATTAGTAGGCGTAAATATTGGTGGACTTGGCACACTAATTGCTTCTTTAGCAAGCCTTATTTCTTGGCAACAATATCGAACGATTGCACATGCTAATCCAAGAAAATATTTCATCACATTTACGATATATAATGTCGTATTTTTCCTGATTTTACTTGGATTTTCACTTATTTACTATGGATAATTATCATAAGAAATTTACATATAGGAACAAAATCTACCTTGTACATCCTTCTTTTTTACCGTATGAAAATGACGCATTAAGAGAATTTTCCTATCATGTAAGAAACCGATAACTATCTACTACTTTTGAAAGGAGTTTTTATGGCTATTATAACCAATGATCATGGTGGTGGAAATCAAACAAACATTAATGGATTTGCTTTTGAACAGGCAACTTCTCTTGATGACGCCTTTTTAGAACATGGATATTATTTATCGAATCATGAAGTGTTTGACCATCCTTTAATGTTAGAACCACTTGGAGTTTCTGCCCCAAAACATTTTCTCTATTCTCATTTTCTTATTCCAAATGGGATTGAATATGAAAATTTTAACTCAAAAAAATGGCTTCCTGATGAAGCCTTTGTTAATTACCATACAAAAACTGCCTATATTATTGAGAAAAAGTTTCAAAGTGGTCGAGGTTCCGTTGATGAAAAACTACCAAACTGCCATTTTAAGAAATTAGAATATGAAAAGTTATTTCATCCAATTGGGTATCAAGTGGAATTTTTATATATTTTATCTGACTGGTTTAAACGCCCTCAATATGCAGATACTCTTGCTTATATTGAAATGATGGGGTGCTATTATTATTATAATACACTGCCTTTACATGCAATCGGATTATAACATTCTTAGAATACACAAAATAAGCTGTTACTTCGTAAAAAATTTTCCCTAAGTAACAGCTTTATTTAGTTAAACTTGATTGACTATCTTTGTTTTGCCAATATAATAGCTTCCATTGGTTTTTGCCGTCAGTTTCTTTACTGTAATGGTGTAAGTTCCTTTTGGAAATACAGTGCTTAAATGGGTACCATCTACCAATGGCTCATTTGGTCGATGGATACTATGTGTCAGCCCAGATTTTACTTGATATACCTTTTTCTTATAACCGGGAATCTTAACGGTTATCTTAACACTTCCTTGCCCATCAAATCCAAAATATAAGCCTTTGCAATCTCCATCTTCTTTGACTGTTAATTTATAATAATCCACGGCTCCTTTTTTATCATTCAGTGATACGTATCCAGTTGTTACTTGCCCTTTTTGTAGCTCCTTTGGATTTTGAATGGAAGTTCCCGCTTTATCAGTATAAGGTTTTATGGTAGATAAAACTTGACATTTTTGATTTTTAGTTGTGAATTTATAATAATACGTTCCCTTATCCACTACATATATTTGTTCCCCAGTATCACCATCTGTACCTATCATTGATATGGCTGAAATTACCTTTTTATTTTTATTACATAATGCAATCGTACCAGATAATCCTTGATAACCAAAAAATTGAAACTCTAATGTACTTGGTTTTGTGACTGTTACTTTATAATACATGGGATTCGTACCAGTAATCTTACTGACTGTAATGACATTATTTTCTAATACTTGCTCTCTACTTCTCTCCTTAGCTGTTGCTTGTACATAGGTTTCCGTTGCCAAAAATCTATAAATATCTATAAATCTTGTTTAATTCCCTGTTCTACGAGTCCGATTTTGAAAACTATAAATAGTAATCTACTTTCGTTTGATATAACTCTCCGAGGGCGTAAATTCGGATAC
>JADIML010000145.1 GCA_017694765.1 Candidatus Scybalomonas excrementavium | reverse complement strand
CTTTTGTAGCCTGACGTTGAGCATCGTTAAAGTAAGCAGGTACTGTGATAACAGCTTCTGTTACTTTTTCTCCTAAATAGTTTTCTGCATCTGCTTTTAATTTCTGAAGAATCATAGCAGAAATTTCCTGTGGAGAATATTTCTTTCCATCGATGTCTACTTTGTAATCAGTACCCATATGTCTCTTAATAGAAGAGATTGTTTTTTCTGCATTTGTTACAGCCTGACGTTTTGCAGGTTCACCTACAACTCTTTCTCCTGTTTTTGTAAATGCTACGATAGATGGTGTTGTTCTAGCACCTTCTGTATTTGTAATAACAACCGGTTTACCACCTTCCATAACTGCTACACAAGAGTTTGTTGTTCCTAAGTCAATTCCAATAATTTTTCCCATGATTTTTTCCTCCTAATAATTGAATAGAACCTTCTTATTGTTCCATAAAAGTCTTTCTTTTCTCTTATAAATTTATAATTCCAAAATTTGATATTTTTCCTTTTTTAGTTAGCAACTTTTACCATGCTATAGCGAAGCACTTGATCTTTATACATATATCCTTTTTGTAGCTCTTCTGCTACAACATTTTCTCCTAATTCTTCATCTTCTACATGCATGACAGCATTATGAAAATCTGCATTAAATTCTTTACCAACAGCATCCATTGGAGCAACTCCAATTTCGCCAAATACAGTCATTAACTGCTTATAAATTGCATCAATTCCTTGAACAAAAGCACTGTCTTTTTCTTCTTCTGCAACTGCTGCAAGACCTCTTTCAAAGTTATCTACAACTGGAAGAAGTTTTTCAAGAACATCTTTTGCACCCATATCAAACATTTTTGTTGTTTCTTTTGCAGTTCTCTTTCTTGCGTTTTCAAACTCAGCCATTAAACGTTGATAGCGATCTTTTAGGTCTGCTACCTCTGCTTCTTTCTTTTCAAGTTCTGTTTCTAATGCCTTTGCATCTACTTTTTTACGCTTTTTAAAGAGACCTTCTTTTTTCTCTTCTTTTTCTTCTGTCTCTTCTACGGCTGCGTCCTGTTCTACTTCTCCAGATACTGTATTTTCTACTGTTTCTTGCTCCATAGTTTCTTCTTTTTGTTCAGTCTCTTCTACATTCACTTTATTTTCTTCCACTTACTACACCTCTTCTACTCTATGTTTTCTTCTTAAATATTGTATCCAATTCACCTGTTAAATCCTTTAGTGTGGACACTACTTTTTCGTAATCCATACGTTTTGGTCCAATAATTCCTATCGTCCCTTTGACCCCTTCTTCTAATTCATAGGTTGCGGTTACAATACTGCAATCTTTCATATTTTGAACGGGTGCTTCTTCACCAATATATACTTGAATTCCTTGATTATTATATTTTTGAGAATCATCAATTAATCCAATCAAGGCTTTCTTCTCTTCTAACACTCCAAGCAGCTTGCTTGCTTTTTCTATATTACCAAGTTCTGGATACTTTAAAATATTTGTCGTTCCACTTGTATAGACTTCCAACTCTCTTGCCTTTTTAATCGCATCTGAAATACCATTAAAAATATGCTCTAGAATTGGTGCATGCATTCCCGCTTGAATTTTCATTGTATGCATCAACTCTAAGTTGATTTCTCGTAAGGCTAAGCCTTGTAAAAAAGAGTTCAATAAAATGTTTAATTTTAAAAGTTCATCATTCTCTAATGGCTCTATTACATCAATTAGTTTATTTTTAATAACATTGCCATCCACTACAATGACTGCGAGAAGCTGTTTCTCATCTACTTGAGAAAGCTGGATAAACTTTAATTTCGTATCTTGATACTGAGGCGCTGTTACCATAGTTGCATAATTTGTATTGGCTGCCAATACTTTTGCTACTTGTTGTAACAAGTTTTCCATTTTATCTACTTTTTCTAATAAAGCCAACCGTTCTCCCTTCTCTTCTTCTCGCTCTAACATCATCTGATCGACATAGAAACGATATCCTTGATCGGAAGGAATTCTTCCAGCAGAAGTATGGGGTTGTAAAATATAACCCATCTCTTCTAAATCTGCCATTTCATTACGGATGGTAGCGGAACTTAAATTTAAATCTGTGTATTTAGAAATCGTTCTAGAACCAACTGGCTCTCCTGTTTCTAAATAGTTAGCGATAATCGCCTGTAGAATTTTTTGTTTCCTAATATCTAAGTCCACCGAATCACCTCTTTTCAATTTATTAGCACTCCTCTTTATCGAGTGCTAATTGCTATACATAAAAGTTATCACTTTCTAATTTTTTTGTCAATATCTATTTTAAAATTTTTTTTATTTTTCTTATTGTAGTGTATACGAACTGCTCTATTTCTATACGATTTCTATCGAATTCCAATTCTATATCATTTTAAAATAGAAGAACGTGAAAACGGCTACTCTTTCAAAAATTCACATAAGATAGAATTACTTACATCAATTCCTTTTTTTGTAAAGCATATTCTTCCATCTGTTTGTTCTAACAGCCCCATTCCTACAAACTTTTCAACTACGTCCCCATACACAGATTGTACTGATATATGAAACTGTTCCAAAAATTGCTGTTCTTTAATTCCTTGCATCATACGAAGTCCTAAAAACATAAACTCTTCCATAGCTTCTTGTTTTGATAAAAAAGTCACTTCTTCTTTCTCTAAAATCGGTACATAAGAATTTTGTATATATTTTTTAATATTTGTCTCATTTTTAAATCGAACCCCATAATATTGCTCTAGTTGTTCTTTACTATCTTGTAAATATGGATGGTCACTTCTTAAATAGGAACTTGCACCAAGACCAAATCCTACATATTCTCCCCCAGTCCAATAGACACTATTATGTCTACTTTCTTTTCCAGTTTTTGCATAGTTAGAAATTTCATAACGATGGTATCCTCTTTCTAGTAAGATCTGTTCTGTCAAGTCATACATCGCTCTATCTTCTTCTTCACTTGGTAGACGTTCTAAAATTTCATTATTGTCATAAAACGGGGTTCCTTCCTCTATAATCAAACTATAAGAAGAAATATGTTCGGGTTCCAGTTCTAGTACTCTTTCCAAATCTTTTTGATAATCATTTATACTTTCTTTTGGCAGTGCAGACATTAAATCTACACTAATATTTTGGAATCCAAGCTCTCTTGCCATCTTATAATTTTCTAAAAACTGCTCATATGTGTGAACACGTCCAAGCACTTTTAATCGTTCATCATCGGTTGTTTGTAGCCCAATGCTCAATCGATTGATTCCGATTTTTTGATACGTTTCTAACTTTTCTCTTTTTATGGTACCTGGATTCATTTCGATTGTAATTTCTGCATCAGCAGCAATGACAAATGTTTTTCGAACAGCATCCATAACCACTTCTATCTGCTTGGCTTCTAAAATAGATGGGGTACCTCCTCCAAAGAAAATCGTTTTTATTATAATTTCTTCCGTATTGTCTTTCTCTTGTTTTTGAACTGCAAAAAAGCTCTCTATCTCCTGACAGAGAGCTTTTATATATTGTTTTTTTACAGTATCACTAGAAGAAAAAGATAAAAAATCACAATAGTTACATTTCTTTACACAAAAAGGGATATGGATATATAAACTCATCTCTCTTTGTTTCATCTCTCTTTTCCTACTTTCTACTGAAATTGTTTTTTATCACTTCGCTTAATTTTCGTCTAATTTTAAGACACTCATAAATGCTTTTTGTGGAATTTCTACGCTACCAACTTGGCGCATACGTTTTTTCCCTTCTTTTTGTTTTTCAAGAAGTTTTTTCTTACGAGAAATATCACCACCATAACATTTTGCAAGTACGTCTTTTCTCATCGCTTTTACAGTTTCACGAGCGATAACTTTGCTTCCAATGGCTGCCTGAATTGGTATTTCAAATAAATGTCTTGGTATTTCTTCTTTTAGTCGTTCACACATTTTTCTACCACGCTCATAAGCAGTATCTTCATGAACAATAAAGGAAAGTGCATCTACTTCTTCTTTATTAATAAGCATATCTAATTTTACAAGTTTAGATGGTTCGTATCCTTTCATTTCATAATCAAAGGAAGCATATCCTCTAGAACGAGATTTTAATGCATCAAAGAAATCATAAATAATTTCATTTAATGGTAATTCATATTTTAATAATGCTCTTGTTTCTTCCATGTATTCCATACCAAGATATACGCCTCGGCGCTCTTGACAAAGCTGCATAATAGAACCTACAAATTCCGTTGTTACCATAATTTCTGCTGTTACAATTGGTTCTTCCATAAAGTCAATTTCTGACTGTTCTGGCAAGTTAGATGGATTGGTAAGCTCAATCACTTCTCCATTTGTTTTATGAACCTTATAGATAACACCTGGTGCTGTTGTAACAAGATCTAAATTAAACTCACGTTCTAAACGCTCTTGAATAATTTCTAAGTGGAGTAATCCTAAAAATCCACAACGGAAACCAAATCCTAATGCAATAGAAGTTTCTGCTTCAAACTGTAAAGAAGCATCATTTAACTGTAACTTTTCAAGGGCATCACGTAAATCCGAATATTTAGAACTATCCGCTGGATAAAGACCACAATATACCATTGGATTTACTTTCTTATACCCTGGAAGTGGTTCTTTACATGGTTGTTCTGCATTAGTAATCGTATCCCCAACACGAGTATCTTTTACATTTTTTAAACTAGCTGTTAAATAACCTACCATTCCTGCTGATAGTTCCTCACAAGGAATAAATTGTCCAGCACCAAAGTATCCAACTTCTACAACTTCTGCTTCTGCTCCTGTTGCCATCATACGAATCTTTGTACCTTTTTTCACAGTACCTTCTTTGACACGCATAAAGACAATAACACCACGATATGGATCATATAAACTATCGAAAATCAGTGCCTGAAGATTTCCATTTCTATCTCCTTTTGGAGCCGGAATTTTCGTTACGATCTGTTCTAATACTTGTTCCACATTTAAGCCAGTTTTTGCTGAAATTCTTGGAGCATCTTCTGCTTCTAATCCAATGACATCTTCAATTTCTGCCACAACGCGATCGGGATCTGCACTTGGTAGGTCTACCTTATTAATAACTGGCATAATATCTAAATCATGATCAAGCGCTAAATATACATTTGCCAATGTCTGTGCTTCAATCCCTTGTGCTGCATCTACAACTAAAATAGCTCCTTCACAAGCTGCTAAAGAACGAGATACTTCATAATTAAAATCGACATGTCCCGGCGTATCAATCAAATTAAAGATGTACTCTTCTCCATCATTGGCTTTATATACAATACGAACGGTCTGTGCTTTAATTGTAATTCCACGTTCTCTTTCTAGATCCATATTATCTAGAACCTGTGCTTGCATTTCGCGTTCTGTCAACGTTCCTGTCATCTGAATAATTCGGTCTGCCAATGTTGACTTTCCATGGTCGATATGCGCAATAATACAAAAATTACGAATTTTACTTTGGTCAATTCCTGACATTTTTTTCCTCCCAAAATCTATTTCTATTTGCTATTGTTTGTCCTTTTATTTATTTGCTTTCTATTTGCTTTCGTATCCTTACTCGATACCTGCTAACGATTAAGTATACCATAAAGGAAGTGAGGAAGTAAATCATTTTCTTCTTTATACAGTCATCTTTCCCTTTTATTTCTTCGTTATTTGTTCTGCTTCTTTTATCGCTTCTTCCAATCGTATCACTGTTTCTTTTATTTTACTCTCTTCTAACGAGGAATAATTTAGCACCATAATATGGGGAATCATACATATATCTCCTCTACAATGCTGGGTTAAAAAAGATACATGAACCCCTCTTTTTTTAATACAATCTGCAAGTACATCGTCACTTAACTTCGTTTTGATAGTCATTAAAATCTGTGTTCCAGCTTCTACCTCTTGTATACATACTCTCTCATTCAAACTTGACTGTTCTATCTCTTGTATCAACTTCTTTTTTACATTTTTATAGTAATTTCTCATGCGTGTCACATGCCGTTCTAAATATCCTCCTTTAATAAATTTTTCTAATGTCAACTGTTCAAAGCTAGAAACCGTACAAGAATAAAAACTAATCGTATTGACATATCGTTCCATTAACCTTTCAGGTAATATGAGATAACTAATACGAATGGAAGAAATTAATGTCTTAGAAAACGTATTCATATAAATGACTCTTTCTTTTTGATCCATGCCAAAAAGAGTTGGTATTGGTCTTCCATTTACAGAAAATTCACAATCAAAATCATCCTCTATAATATAACGCCCTTCTTCTTCATATGCCCATTTTAGTAGTTCTTGTCTCCTTTTTACAGGCATCGTATTACCAACTGGAAATTGGTTGGATGGTGATATGTGAACAATATTTGCCTTACTTTCTCGTAATACTCCCACATGTATCCCACTTTCATCTACACTGATTGGCTTCCATGCTACATGATATCCTTCAAAAATACGCTGAATAATCCGATATGCTGGGTCTTCTACTCCCTATACTGCATGCTTTCCAAATAGTTGTAATAATCTTCCATATAAATATTCAATTCCTGCTCCAATAATAATGCAGTCTGGTGAAACTGTCATTCCTCTTGTTTCATATAAATGTTCAGCAATCGTAATCCTTAGTCCTTCCATTCCATGAAAGGGAACTGTTTTTAATAACTCAATCTCTCTCTCTGTCAAAACTTCTCGCATTAACTTTGCCCAAATGGAATATGGAAAAAATTCATAGGGCGTTTTGTTGGCACAAAAGTCTACAAAATATTCGTGTTCGGTATACTTTGTCTGAAACTGTTTTTTTCTTCTTTTCCCTCCAAAAGTATCTTCATAATTGACATAATACCCTTTCTTTTCTTCTGAAATGATATACCCCTCTAATAAAAGTTGTGCATAAGCATTTTCCACTGTAATGACACTGACTCCTAGATTTCTTGCCAACGTCCTTTTTGAAGGCAATTTTTCTCCATTTCTTATTTTCCCGTCTAAAATGTCATGTTTCATACAAAGATATAAATATTCATATAATTTTTTATTACCACGTTCTTCTATATTATAAGTCAACATTTTCATTATTTTTTCCTCTAATGCTATCTGAACATATATTTTTTACTTAAAATGGTTATTGTTATCATACCACATTTTTATATAATAACAAGTAAGTATATCGCATATATACAAAATAGATTCGGCTATTAAAATATTTATAAACACTGTGGTGTATTCCACAAGAATGGAGGCTTTTTATGAGAATGGAAAATAAGGTCGTATTAGTTACAGCATCTACAAGAGGAATTGGTGCTGCAATCGTAGAGGCTTGTGCAAAAGAAGGTGCTCATGTCTATATGGCAGCTCGTAATTTAGAGCTTGCGAAACAAAAAGCAGAAGAACTCAATCAAAAAGGTTATCAAGTATCTTATGTCTATAACGATGCTTCCAAAAAAGAAACGTATTCTTCTATGGTTGAAGAGGTTGTGGAAAAAGAAGGTCGTATTGATGTTTTAATTAATAACTTTGGAACTTCAAATCCACAAAAGGATTTGGATATTAAAAATACGGATTATGCAGAGTTTATTCAAACAGTTGATATAAACCTTGCTAGTGTATTCCTTTCTTGCCAAGCTGTTATTCCTCATATGGAAAAGAATGGTGGAGGAAGCATTGTGAATATTTCTTCTATTGGTGGACTTGTACCAGATATTTCTCAAATTTCTTATGGTACAAGTAAAGCAGCTATTAATTACTTAACAAAACTAATCGCTGTTCAAACTGCAAGAGCCAATATTCGTTGTAATGCGGTTCTTCCCGGAATGACTGCAACAGATGCCGTAAAAGAAAATCTATCCGATAATTTTAAAGAATTTTTCTTAAAACATACACCAATTAAGCGTATGGGAACACCAGAAGATATTGCAAATACTGTCTTATATTTTGCTTCTGATGACTCTGCCTATACAACAGGTCAAATCGTAGATGTATCCGGTGGATTTGGATTAGCAACTCCAATCTATGGTGATATGATTTTAATGAAAGACAAACGATAAAGGAAAAAGGGCTGCCATTTATGTGACAGCCCTTTTTTCATGATTTTTTGTTTTGTAATATATCAGAAAGCATTTCTGATAACGGAATCATTGCATTTTTTGCTTCTTCTACTGTATTCGTATTAGCTCCAACTTCTACTAACATAGAACGTGGTTTTACATGTAAATTATAGCGATATGTTTTTATGTAAATCTTCCTCATTAAAGTTGGAAACTTCTTTTGCGCATCTAATTGCATTTGTAAGGTAAAGGCTAAGTTTCCCTCTTTATTTGGATTGTATAAATAACTAATATCTCCATTTTTGGAAGAACGACTAATACCATTCATAAACATAATTTTGGCTGTCTTTCTTCCATCTATGGTTGTGACTAGTTTTGTTCCTTCTGCTACACCATCTCTGTGTAAATCAATGACAACTTCAATGGATGGATTCTCTTTTAAAATCTTTTCAATGCCAATAAGTGCCATATTATAAGCACGACTTCGATCTAACTTGCCATCAATAATGTCATACACTGTCTTATCATGATAAACCGAAATCCCATATTTCTTTTCCAATTGTTCTGTCAAATAGCTTCCAACTCCAACGACACTATCTTCTTGTTTTCCTGCTCTACTGTCTTGAAAGGTTTCACTAGCATGCGTATGATAAATTAGTATTTTTGGTTCTTTTCCTTTTGTATCAATCGTTAAATCTTTATTTATCAGTGTTTTTCCATTAATTTCTGATGGAAGGAGGCGTGCTGTAGATTCTACAAGGTAAAAATTATCTAATAAAAACTTTGTATTATAAAGCTGTTCTTTTGTATAAGTGTATCCTACTATCTCACTATTGTTGTCTTGCTTCGTGTGTTCTATCGTTGCTTTTGTATCTTTTTTATTTCTCTTTGCTTCGATTTGCAATTCCGTTCTTTGCATTTCCTCTTGATTTTCTTC
>JADIML010000144.1 GCA_017694765.1 Candidatus Scybalomonas excrementavium | reverse complement strand
GGGGATGACTATCTATGCACGGTTGTTTCCACCATCCAAAAACACATTCGTTCTACCGATCTTTTTTGTCGATTTGGAGGAGATGAGTTTTTATTACTACTTCCAGATTGTATCGAGGAAATTGCTACTTCTAAAATGGAAGCAGTGAATTCCGAACTTATAGCTTTGAAAAAGGAATACCCTCTTTCTGTTAGTTATGGTATCTTATATATCACAAAAGAAAATACGATGGATTTACCAGAAATCTTAAATACTATTGATCAGAAAATGTATGTTTATAAAAAACTACATAAACAATCTAGAGCCAATGCTAAAAAAGAAAATACGATTGAGCATTGAGATAATCTTTCATCTCAATAATTGCTATATAAAAAATAGCTGTCACACTTAAAATGTTTTATTGTTTGTGTGACAGCTATTTTTTTATTTCAAAATTTGTAGAAAATTAATAGGTTCTATAATTAATATTGACTTGTATGTAATACATATACATCTTCATTGCCTGCTTTATCTTTTATATAGAATGTATAAGTACTATTTTTATAAAGTGTCATTGATTCAGAAAATTCTTTTTCATCTTTGACTTCAATTACACCTACTTCTTTTTGGAAGTCTTCGATTCCTTTTTCATCAATGTCCCATTTTACTTCTGCAATACCTGATACAGTATCCTTGAAAGAAAGAGTATAGCTCTCCCAGAACTTGTCTTGAGAATCTAAGTTCACTTCAATTGTAGGAAGTGTTTTATCAATCGTGAATGTAACTGTTGTTTGATTATTACCTTTATCAACAGCTATAATTTCATATTGACCATCCTCTGTTAAAGTCATTCCTTCTTCATAAGTAAATTCCGCACCATCTTTTATAATTGTTACTGCTTTTAAGTTCTCATCTGTAATGACTGGAGTAACAGAATTTGCATAAATTCCATTATTTTCAACACCTGTAATCACTGGTGCACTTTTATCTTCTGTCATAATGTTAGATGTATTTAGTACATATACATCCTCATTACCTGCTTTATCTTTTACATAGAATGTGTAAGTGCTGTTTTTATAAAGAGTGATTGATTCAGAGAATCCTTTTTCATCTTTTACTTCGATCACACCTACTTCTTTTTGGAAATCTTCAATTCCTTTTTCATCGATATCCCATTTTACTTCTGCAATACCTGATAAAGCATCTTTGAAGGAAAGGCTATAAGTTTCCCATAGCTTATCTTGAGAATCTAGACTTACTTCAATGCTAGGAGCAGTTTTATCAATCATAAATGTAACGGTTGTCTGATTATTTTTTCTATCTGTTGCGACAATTTCATATTGACCTTCTTCTGTTAAAGTCATTCCTTCTTCATAAGCAAGTTCCATATCATCTTTTACAATCGTTACTGATTTAAGATGTTCATCTTCAACAACTGGAGTCACAGAATCTGCATAAATTCCATTATTTTCAACACCTGTAATCACTGGTGCTTCTGCATCCTCTACAAAAACTTTTAATGCACCTTTTAATCTAGGTGTTTCACCAGCTTCAACATCTGAGAAATCCCAAACATCTGTTGACCAACCAAGATCTGTTACGTAGAAATCTTCTGTTTTCACTTGTTCTTTAGAAGCTACTTTTACTTCCTCTTTATTTGCATCTGTAATATTTGTTGTACTATTAGAATCAGTATATTCGTATACATTAGAAACTTGATTTAATACATTCCAACCAGCAATTTGTCTTGCATTTTTTCCCATTGTTAAAGCAATAGAGTTTGCAATAGAAACATTTCTACTATCTGGTCCACCAATCAGACCACCATTTCCTACTGCCTGTGGTGCAACAATCTCAACTCTTGTATAAATATTATTTAATGTTGTATTATTTCCAAGCCATCCAGTAATACCACCAATTCTAGCACCTAAATTATGATAAATAGTTCCTTGGATTTTTCCTGTAACAAGACAATTTTCCACCTTAGAATTATCAATTTGACCAGCAATACCACCAATTGTATTATTGGACTTAATATTGATATTTTCTAATGATACTTCTCTTACTGTACTATTGGCAATAACACCTGCTACTCCACCCACTTGGTTTGTATCGTTAGAAAGACTGCTATCTTTTATATAGAGTTTTTCAATTACAGAGTTAGCAATGTTATTTGCAAGAATACCTTTTTGATTTGCTTTTGTTAAGTTACTATCGGAAATTCCTAAATTTGTGATAGTAGCATTTTGTAATTTATCAAAAATTGTATTTGTTAAGTTAGAAATTGTAAATCCATTTCCGTTGATTTTACCAGTAAATGTTCCTGAAATGATAGTTCCTGAAATTTCTTTATCTGTAAAGTCTAAATCTGCCATTAACTTATAGCTTTTTTTCTTAGCAGCTTCTGTTGCACCAATTGCTAAGAAATCATCAACAGAATAAATTTCAACGTCCCTTACTTCTGAACCAACAGTACCATATTCATAATAAACACCTGATGTATTTTTTACAAATGGTAATGCCATATCTGCACCGTCAACTGTTACTGCATCAATTGTTAGATTTTTTGATGTTTTTGCTAAATAAGCAGTTGCTTCTGCTTCATAAGATGGCTGAACAATTTTTAAGTTCTTTACTTGAGCATAGAGCATTTGGTTAAATAATGTATATTTCATTCCTGTCATGCTATGTCCATTTCCATCTAATACACCAATGAAACGCTCTGTAATGTAAGAACCATCTTTTGCAGAAATTCCTGTAAAGTCAATATCTTCTGTTAATTGATAATATCCAGCTGGATTTTGTTTTACAAGATCTACAAGTTGTTGTGCAGAACTTACTCCAATTACTTCTGGTGTTTCATATACATTTCCGTTACTAAAGTCGTCTGTGGCACGTTTTACAATACCATAGAGTGTTCGTTTTACAGAAATACTATTATTACGTTTTCCAGTTCCTTCCTTAGCATCTTGTTCAAATGCTTTTTTAAACTGCGCAACGACTTCATCTGCATTAAAGTATGGAATCTTATCAAGATTTTCTTTCACTTCGTCATAACGACCTAATTTATAAGATTTCCATGTAATATCATCTTGTCCTGTAATTTTTCTTAAAGCATCTAAATCATTTTTGCTCTTTCCTGAAATATAAGTGATATAACCATTTTCATATCCACCAATACCGAGCATTTCTTGTGCTAATCTCTTAAATGAGCTACTATCTGGAGAACCTTCATCATTATGTACTTGATACCAGTTTACATCATAGAAAGATTCATATCCATAATTTCCATAAGAAGAAGACGAAAAAGTACCGGCAGTTTTTAAAGCAATTTTATTATTCCATAAATCTTCCATAGTTTGAAGATTCATTTCTCTAAATTCATCTGCTGATAATTTTTTGTAAGTTACTTTTACAGAAGTTCCATCTTTTTGTTCGCTTACTTGTATTGCTATTTTAGACTGTTGTTCTGGTGTTAATTGTAAAAATGCTTGTCCTTCTAAGTAGTCTAAAACATACCCTGTTTCAAACATTTCTTTGTAATAGCTATGTACTTTCTCTGCTGTATCAATTCTTTCATAGCTAAAGTTGTTTGTGATATCAGAAGCAATGTCTTTCATTGTAGAAATATTAAATACCATACTTCCATCGCCAATTTGCTGAGCAATATTACCATCAGCATGGGCTTCTGGACCAGTTCCTGATCTTCTTCCATTACCTGCATAGAAATATCTTCCATCTTGGTTATGAGCTGTTTCATGACTAAATACAGAGAATGCATATTCTCCACCTAATGCTCCCTCTACAATCCAATAAACATCTGTTCCATTTGCATATGCGGCGGATCCATTCGCTGCTCCAAAACTACCAATGGCTTCATATACCCACTTCATAACAGGGTCTTTTGTAGTACCTGCATTTTGTGTTCCAGCATCTGCTTTATCACTGCTTGGGAAAGAGAATCTTGTATCATATTGGATATTTACAAAAGAATTGAGTAATTTTTCTGAATTACTAATCCAGTTAGATGATACTCCATAAAAATGTTCCAATCTCTCTGCATAATTATTGATTGCTTGTTTCATTTTTTCACGTTCTTTTCCATCTTTATTTACATATTGTGGATAACGATTCAAACTTCCGATAACAAGCTGAGATGGCATAGAAATTAAATACATATCTTCTTGTGGAGCTGTCAACATAGGAAGTACGATCTTCTTACGTGAAGCTAAATTACTTAAAATATCCCAAATACGATAATTAATTGTATCTTCTTTTCCTACAATCGGTTGTTCTTTTAAAATACCATCAAATTCAGCAACAAACCAATCACTTGGATTTTCATATCCAGCTACTTGTTTCGCCATATCAGCAATAAATTCCATCATTTCTTTGCCTGTATATGGTTTCAATACTTGTTGATAGAAATCATATGTAGATGCAGTTCCTCTTAATGTTTGACTTGCTGAGAGTAATTGATTTGTTAATTTCTCTCTTGTCATATTCTGGTTGAGTAATTCTCCATTAAAGAAGATGAGATCACTTAAGTTTACTCCATTAAAGTTAATGTTATACCACTTATTATAGTAGTTAAAAGCGTATAAGAATTTCTTTAAATTTGTTTCGTTAAGTAATTTATCTTTCCATTGTTTTTGTACTGCTTCATTCTCTAAATAACTTGGATAATTTGCTTGAGAAAGTATATATTTTGTAACAATATTATCTAAATCAGATTTTACATTTTCCTTGTAGTAATCTGTATAAAGTCTACTTTCTGTTTCTGAAGTAAGACTTGCAATATCTGTTGCATAATCATAACCTTTTGCTAATTTTAAAACTTCTTGTTTTAACTCTTCATTTACGTCTACCACATAGTTATGGAACTGATATTTTAAATCTCCAGTTGTTGTTCCATAAGTAGCAACAAGGCCTCCGACTAAATTTTGATATTGTACAGAAAATTCTTCACTTTCTCCATCTTCATATACAAGGAGAATTTTTGTAACAACATCGCTATCTTGTTTTTCAACACCTGTTACTAATGCTCCATTTTTGTCAAGTGGTAACACATATTGGATTTTCTTTGAATGAATAGAACTACTTGTTTCTACTTTATTCCCATAAGAAACCCAATCTTCTGTACTTACAAATGGCATAAGTTTTGCCATATTTGCATATGCAACTTCGTTTGCTTCCTTATAGGATTCCTGATTGCGAACTTCTTTATAATTTGGAATATTGTTTTTATTTTCTTGAATTTCATAATCCACTAATGTATTTGGAAGCGGATCTGCTTTTAAACTTGGTAACTTACCATTATCTACAAGATCTAAATTCCAAACAGATTCATCTAATTTTAAGACATCTGTATAAAAAGATTTTGTATAAATATCAGATACTTCTTTTACTTTATCTTGATTGTTTGCATGGATATTGGTTGCACCGTTTGCATCTTTATATTCATATACTTCTTGTACATTACCAAGTACATTAAATCCAGCAATTTTATTAGTACTTCCATTTGCAATACTGAAAGAATACGTAATTTTAGGATTTACACTATTTGGTCCTCCAATTAATCCACCATTTCCAGTTTTACTTAGCGCTTTAATTGTTACATTTGTAAAGCAGTGATCAATACTTTTACCACTATGCCATCCAGTGATACCACCAATTCTGGCTCCTAAATTATGATATATTGTTCCTTCTATCGTTCCTGTCACATACGAATTTTCAACAACAGCACCTGAATTGGTTTGTCCAATCATACCACCAATTGTATTATTTCCTTTTATGGAAATATTAATAGCAGCACTATTCTTGATGGTAGAGTTGTTAAGAACTCCTGCGAAGGCTCCCATCTGATTTGTATTATTTTTTAAGCTAGAATTTACGACAAATGTATCTGATATAACGGACTTATTCTCAATAGAATCTGCTAACATACCTTTTACAGATGAAGTAATAGTTGCATCTTCAATCACAAGGTTTTCAATCGTTGCTCCACTCACTTTTTGGAATAATGAAGTTTTCAGATTTAAAATCTTATGTCCATTTCCGTTGATTTTACCAGTAAATGTTCCAACAATTGCTGCTTTATCAGCTGGAATTTTAGAAGCATCTAAGTCTTCTGTGAGTGTATATGTTCCATTTAAATTGGCTGCAACTTCTTCAAAAAATTCTGTTGCATCTTTTACAATTCCATGTTCTCCTTTGCTATCTTTATAAGAAATCGCAAATGTATAACTACCTGTTGTCTT
>JADIML010000143.1 GCA_017694765.1 Candidatus Scybalomonas excrementavium | reverse complement strand
GTATCTTCTTCCTCTGTTTTTGCATACAAGAGTAACCCATATACATTGCCTTTTTGTTCTTTATCTTGATTTTTTACATAAGTAAAGATCTGATATAAATGTTTGGAATGAATCGTTTTTGTTCCAAAATCCTGTCGTGTATAAAAAATATTTTCATAATACTTGGCATCGATAATCAATGTCTTTTCTTGATTAGAAATCATAATATCTGTTTGCATTTTAGGTAACATAAAGGTTTCTCCTTCATCAATGACCCATGAGATTTGTGAAGCCTTCACTGTAAGCATAGGCATCTCTTTCTTATAATATTCTAACAAAAATTTTTCATAGAGACGACTCATTCTCTGCTCATCAAGAAATTTTCGAAATTTAATATTTCCTTTTTCATCTTTTTGAATGAATCCTTTTACAATGAGATAGCAAAGTGTGATAAGAAATTGATAACGAAAACTCCCTCTTTTTTGTTCTTTCTTCCATTGGACATGCTCTAATGATATATATTCTATCTCATAAAAATAACGAAGGAGCCTTTTTAATTTATTTTTTCTTTTTTGTTCTATTGGGGAATCAAGAAGGAGTTTTAGTGTTGTTTTAATAATTTGATTATGTTGGCAGTTTTTTGTCATTTGCTGATAACTACATACCATTTGCTGTTTTTGAAATCCATCTCTTTTTACTGTTTCTAGAAAATGTATTTTACCACGAATCTCTTTTCTCACTTCTTGTTTACTTCTATACTCTTGTTTTAATCCTTGTTTTACTTGAATTCGCAATCCTTGATAAAAAAGCTCTCCAAGTAAGTCTAACGTATTTTCAAATTGTTCTACCTCGCCCTCCCATATACCGTCTTGCTGTAATTGATAAAAAGCATAGGCTAACATATAATAAATATTTTGAATTTTTATCATACAAGCGCCTCTCTTAACTTTTTACTCCATTCTATCACTTTTCTCTCTTCTTCAAACCAATATTCTTTTAATAATGGAATCATTTCAAATTCAATGACGGATTCTAACCATTCCTTGGTTACTGTCTGTTTCGTGCAAAAATAACTGTGCCCAATTTGAAAACTACTTCCTAACAGCTCGTCTTGTTTAATTTCTTCGTTGATTTGCTTAATGACTTGTATCACTTGATTAAAGCATTTGTCTCCTATTTCTTTTTGATATTTTTTAAATCCTTGTGAATCAAATGCAGGTGTAAAGTCAACAAATGCAAACCGTCTTCTTAAGGCATAATCAAGAACAGCGATACTTCTATCTGCTGTATTCATCATTCCAATGATATATAAATTTTTAGGAATCAGAAATTCCTCATTGGCATACAGTATTTGCATTTTTTCTTCTCGTTTATCTACTTCTAATAATGTAAATAATTCTCCAAATATTTTACTAATATCTCCACGATTGATTTCATCAATTAATAAAAAATACGAGTGTTCTCTATCTTGCTCTGCCTGCTTACAAATTTCATAAAAAGGACCTTTTTTTAATGTAAATCCATTTTTCACTGGTCGAAAACCGATTACAAAATCTTCATACGAATAGCTTTGATGAAACTGAAGTATTTTTACTCTTGTATCATCTTTTTCTCCTAATATAGAATATGCAAAGCGTTTTGCACTAAATGTTTTCCCAACTCCTGATGGACCTTGAAATATAATATTTTGTTTTCTTTTTAAAAGATAATACAGTTGATCATATTGTTCTTCGGAAAAATAAACTTCTTTTAGAAAGTCATCTTTTGTATACACTTTAGCATTTGATTTTTCTTCTTGCTTGTCTTTAAAATCTTCTATCCAAACTGGATCATCTATCCAAAAATAAAACGGTTCCTCTGCAAATAGTCTTGTTGTTATGGCTTCTTGTCTTGTTTTCATAGATACTACAAAAACCTCCTAATGCAAATAGGCAATGTTCTTAAAAAAGAACATTGCCATAAACTGATTTCTATTTATAAACTCTAACTAGATATCTGGAAAATCAATTAAGCTAATTTGCTTTTTGCAACTTCTGCTAATTTTGCAAATCCTTCTGCGTCATTGATTGCCATTTCAGAAAGCATTTTTCTGTTAATTTCGATACCAGCTACTTTTAAACCATACATGAATCTGCTGTAAGATAATCCATTGATTCTAGCTGCTGCATTGATACGAGCGATCCATAATTGACGGAACTGACGTTTTCTTTCTTTACGTCCAGCATATGATGTAGCTAATGCTCTCATAACAGATTGTTTTGCAACTCTATACTGTTTTGATCTAGCTCCTCTATAACCTTTTGCTAATTTTAATACTTTATTATGTCTTTTTTTAGCGTTTAAGCCGCCTTTAATTCTTGCCATTGTTCAAACTTCCTCCTATATCTTATAAGTATGGTAAAATCTTCTTCATGTTTTTAACGTTTGTAGAATCAACCATTGCTGCTTTTCTAAGATTTCTTTTTCTCTTTGTAGATTTCTTAGTTAAGATATGGCTTTTGTAAGCTTTCATTCTTTTTAATTTTCCTGTACCTGTTTTTTTGAAACGTTTTGCAGCTGCTCTGCTTGTTTTAACCTTTGGCATTATAATATTCCTCCTTAAAATCAAACTGTATATTCAAAATTTAACGTTTTTCTGTTAAAAACATTATCATGCTTCTTCCTTCGAATTTTGCTGGTTTATCAATGACTGCTACATCTGATAGCTGTTCTGCAAAATTGTCAAGAATCACTTTACTTGCATTCACATGAGCTAATTCACGACCGCGAAAACGAAGTGTTACTTTTACTTTATCGCCTTTTGCTAAGAATTTTCTTGCATTCTTAATCTTTGTATTTAAATCATTGGTATCAATATTTGGAGATAAACGAATCTCTTTTACATCCATGACTTTTTGTTTCTTTTTCGCTTCTTTTTCTTTACGAGCTAACTCGTAACGATATTTACCGTAATCAATTATTTTGCACACTGGTGGTTTTGCAGTTGGTGCGATCTTTACTAAGTCAAGATCTGCCTCTTTTGCTAACTTCTGCGCTTCTTTTGATGACATAATTCCAAGCTGACTTCCGTCTGCTCCGATTACACGTACTTCTTTGTCTCTGATTTGCTCGTTGATCATTAATTCTGCTATGGTAAAGCACCTCCAAATATTTTTTACTAAATCCTCTTAGGATATCAATGAATCGTTACCCTCACTACTTTTTATTATTTACATAACAAAAAAAGTGGGTAGACAGACTACCCACTTCAAAATTCATACTACGGCCTATATCTATAAGCTATAAAAGTTATGAACGCTTAGTCATTATCTCATGCTAAGGTGAGAGTGGATACTCTTCTTTCTTATCTAATAATTGCTCTTGCAACGGTACTTAGTATATCATGTTCTTTTTCCTATGTCAACCTCTTTTTATAATTTTATTTTTTTATTTATTTTTCGTACATCCATTGCTCGAAAACCTCAAATCTTATCTTATTTTCTCTGATGATTCTTTCCGTCTATATGCCTGTTTTATAAAATACTCTTGGGACTGAAACGTATCTCCATCTACACGCTCTACCTTTTGATAGCTTCCATCTTTCTTCAAAATATGGGCTTTTACATTATCTTTTAATTGCATTTTCATACTATTTATGACTTCTTTTTTTACTGATTCATCAAGAATAGGAAATACAATCTCTATTCGATTATCCAGATTTCTCGGCATCCAATCAGCACTTCCCATATACACTTCTTCTTGTTTATCATTATAAAAATAAAAAAGCCGACTATGCTCTAAAAAAGTTCCTACAATAGAACGAACCGTAATATTTTCACTGATTCCTTGTACTTGTGTTTTTAAACAACAGATTCCTCGAATAATTAATTCTATTTTCACTCCTGCATAAGAGGCTTCATACAGTGCCTGAATGATTTGTTTATCACATAGAGAATTCATCTTTGCAATGATATGTGCCTTTCTCCCATTTTGTGCATGTTGTGTTTCACGCTTGATAAGTTCTAAAAATCGCTCTCTTAAACAAATTGGAGCAACGAAGAAATAATTCCATTTCGTTGGCTTTGCACCTCCAAATAACATGTTAAATACTGCTGTTGCATCTTCTCCAATGGCAGTATTTGCAGTTAAAATTCCCATGTCTGTATATGTCTTTGCTGTTAAATCATTATAATTCCCTGTTCCTAAGTGTACATAGCGTTTGATTCCATCTTCTTCTTTTCGAACAACTAATGTAATTTTACTATGGGTTTTTAAACCACGAACTCCATAGATAACATGGCATCCTGCTTTTTCTAATGTTTTCACTAACATAATGTTATTTATTTCATCAAATCTTGCTTTTACTTCTACCAACACGGTTACTTGTTTTCCATTTTTTGCCGCCTTTAATAAAGCGGTAACAATAGGAGAGTTCTCACTGACTCGATATAGAGTTTGTTTAATTGCTATTACACTTTTATCATTGGCTGCCTGTTCCATAAATTGTACCATAGTATCAAAGGAATCATATGGTAAGTGCAGTAACCGATCGTTTTTTTTAATTTGGGTAAAAATATCTTCTTTTTTTAGGAAACGAAATGGCTCTGGTATATGCTCTTTATATTTGAAAGCATGAAATCCATCAATATGATAGAGTTCCATGAGAAACTTTAGATCAAAAGCACCATAAATTTTATAAATTTGCTCCGTTGAAACTTGTAGATTTTTCTTTAATCGATTTAGCAATCGAGCATCAATACCATTTTCTACTTCTAACTTTACGATTTTGCCTACTTGTCTTTGTTGTAATTGTTCTTCCAAATCATCTACGAAATTTTCTCCTTCTTCCAGATTAAAATTAGCACTTCGTATCATACGATATAAGGATACACATACTATTTCTCGATTTAAAAAAAGCTGTTGTAAATTTCCTCTTATAATTTGTTCTATTAGAATCAAGGTTTTTTCTTGTTTCTTTTGAGCGATAGATGGTATTTCTATCACTCTTGGTAAATGTTTTGGAACTTGTACGGTTGCAAATTCAACTTCTTTTCCTTCATCACCTATATACAATATACCAAGATTCAATGCCTGATTTTTTATGACTGGAAATGGTCTTACAAAATCCACAGCCATGGGAGTTAATACTGGGTAAATCTCTGTTTTAAAAATAGCATTTACATATTGTTTTTGTTCTTTTGTTAATTGCTCATAACTTTCTATAACATATAAGCCAACCTTTTGTAAATCTGGAAGAAGGGAGTCTTTATATGTTTTATACTGTGCTTGCATAAACTGACGAATTTGAGGCATCAGTGTCTCTAACTGTTGAAGGGGTGTCATTCCAGCAATCTCTCTCTCCTCAGAGTTACTGTGTATCTTATCATATAAAGAGGCCATGCGAACCATAAAAAACTCATCTAAATTTGAGGCTGTAATGCTTAAAAATTTCATTCTCTCAAACAATGGTACTGTTTGATCCATTGCTTCACTTAAAACACGAGCATTGAATTTAAGCCAACTACTTTCTCGATTCCAGAAGTTTTCTGGTTTTTCAAATTTCGTCTTTATGTCCATCATGCTACCTCCTTTTCCTTGTACTAGATACCCTTCTCATAAGACTCTTATTTCTTCTATCGTTCTTTTAATAGTTACCAAGCACTCTAAAGTCTAGGGATTCTTCTCTCATTACTGTACAAGCATTTCTTACAGATGGTTCTTGCAAATTCCCAATAAATTCCATAAGGAAATGATATGAAATTTGACCATTTTCTTTTAACTCTCTAGACTCAATTCGTGTCAGATTTATGTTATTATGGAGCAAATTCGATAACATTTCGTAAAGACTTCCTACTTCATTGGAAAGTTGAACACTTACCATTATTTTTTTAGCGTCTTTTTGATACATACGCCCTTTCTTTAAAATGAGAAAGCTCATCTCTTTGTTCTCTTCTCTTCTCTTATCGTGTATGTTTTCTTCTGCTACGATACAAATATCTTCATGCAAAAGTAACAAGTCATAGATAAGAGTTCTTATTATTGTATCATTTATCTGAATTGGCACAACTCCATACTCTGCTTTTTCTTCTTCTAATATTTGGAATACCTCTTTTAACTGTTCTACATATAACTTCTTAGTATCTTCTCCAAAAAATTGTACGATATACTGCCCATTCTCTTTATGCCATTCATTATCGTTACATGCTTCCTTTTGACATACGATTTTTGTTTGATTATAAATCGGTAATTGTTCTACCATATGAAAGGAACTTAGCATGTCCGTTTGACGTTCTCCAATTAGAGTATATTGATATTTTCTACTAAGGGACATTAACTGTAAAAATAGCTCGGAAACTGCTCTTTTATGGGATGGGTTAGTAGCAAGATCTTGCATTGCTTCTATCTTTTGACGCTCTCTTTGTTTATCAAGAATTGGTTTTCCAACTTGCTGCTTATATTGTGCCACAGCCTTTCCAAGCTCCATTCTTTTTTCAAAAAGCTCTACGATTTTTTTATCAACTTCATCGATTTGCTCTCTTATTTCATTTAGTTCTATCATTCCCATTTCTCCTTTTCTCTATGAGGATTTTTTATTTTCCTAATTCTTCCAACAATTGTTTCATTGTTTTTTTATGAATTGGATGTCGAAAATATGGTGCTATTTCACACATTGGCTGTAATACAAAAGTACGTTTTTCAATTTCTGGATGTGGAATGATTAAATTTTTTGTTGAAAGAATATCCTCATTGTAAAACAAAAGATCGAGATCAAGCGTTCTTGGTCCCCAGTGAATTTTTCTTTCTCTTTCTCCCAGTTCTTCAATATCGTTACAAACTTTTAATAATTCATGTGGTGTTAAAAGCGTCTTAATTTCCACACAACTATTTAAAAACTGATACTTCGCATTTTCTCCGTATGGTTCTGTTTCTAAATAGGATGCAACATCTAGCACTTTTATATCCATTCTATTTCTTAATTGTTCTATGGCAAAATCTAAATACTGTTTGCGATCACCTAGATTGGAACCAAGCGCTATAAAAGCATGGTTCCATTGTCTATGAATTGTAACCGATACAGAATCTACTGGAAGCAATATCGGTGCCCATGGTTTCTTTACTTCTAGTGTAATGCCTTGTAATTTTTCATATTTTAAAAGTAATCGTTCACAAATCTCTTCTGCTACTCGTTCAATCATCTGATACGTATTTTCTTCCATCCATGTTTTGATGTCTTGACTCACGAGTCCATAATGAATAGATTCTTCTAATTGATCGGTTTTCCCAGCTTTTCTTGTATCTAAAAAAAGAGTTGCCGATATTATAAATTTCTGTCCTAATACATTTTCTTCTGGAAAAACTCCATGATGTGCAAAAATTTCTAAGCCTTGTATTTTTATTGTATCCATACGCACTCACTTTCTTTCTCATTTTGTATCATTGTCTATCTTTTCTATTTGATATATTCTACATGGAATCTATTTTTATTTTGCCCTTAAAATTGCTTCTGCCATTTTTAAAGCTCTCTTATTTTGTTTCACATCATGTACTCGGAAAATACGACATCCTTTCTCGTATCCAAGTACCGTTGTTGCTAATGTTCCTTCTTCTCTTTGTTCTACTGGTAAATCAAGAGCGAATCCAATCATGGACTTTCTAGATGTTCCAAGCAATACTGGATAAGAAAGTTCTAACATTCTTTCCATCTGATTCATAAGTAATAAGTTTTGTTCAAAAGTTTTTGCAAACCCAATTCCTGGATCTAATATTATAGCATCCTCCTTAATTCCTGCTTTTTTTGCTAATGCTATACTCTCTCTTAAATCTGCTAAAACATCTTCTATAAAATTTGTATACATGGAATCTTTTCGATTGTGCATGATACAAATCGGTATTTCTTCTTTGGCTACCACTTCTGCCATTCCTCCATCCCATTTTAATCCCCAAATATCATTAATTAAATCCACTCCAGCTTTTATTCCTTCATAGGCAACTTCTGATTTATATGTGTCCAAAGAAAGTGGAACATCAAATCGTTTCTTAATTGCTTCAATCATTGGAATCACTCGTTCAAGTTCTTCTTGAATGGATACAAATGTATGTCCTGGTCTTGTTGATTCTCCTCCAATATCTAAAATATCAGCACCATCTATGATTAATTTTTCTGCTTGCTTTAAAGCAGTATCTAGAGTTTGAAACTTTCCTCCATCGGAAAATGAATCGGGTGTTACATTTAAAATTCCCATAATATATGCCTCTTTATGAAAGTCAAATTCTCTTTGTCCTATTCTCATCATTCTATACTCCTTTATCCATTCCTATGTCTATGTTTCTTTCACTTCTTAATATTGTAATGTCAAGTTCTTCTTCTCATCACTCCACTTACATTGCGCTTTTGCTTTACAAAATAAACATAATCTAGACTGTTTATCTGCTTCATAGAGCAACCGTTCTAAGGCTGTACTATTAGCATCTGGTTTTCTTCTATGATTTCTAAT
>JADIML010000142.1 GCA_017694765.1 Candidatus Scybalomonas excrementavium | reverse complement strand
AGAAAATAAAAGAATTATTAGAGGAATATGAAACAATCGCAAGTAAAAATAGCATACATGAGCAGTATATCGATTATATCTATGGAATATTATCATGGAAATATGGAAGACAAGAGGAAGCATTACGTTGGCTAGAGAAAAGTATTCAATGTACAATGCCAGATGGATTTCAGCCAGAGGGACTGATAGGAACGGAAGAAATTAAATTATTAATCCTTTTTGAAAAATTAAATTATGAACATGGTGAGAAGACAAAGAAAAAGAGGAAAAGATATATTTTATTTTTACAAAATATAAAAAAATATGTGGGTGAAAAAATAGAAGATCAAGAAGGAAAAGCAAGTATTTATCCAAGAATTACATTAGACTTAGTAAGATTTGAGATACAAAGGAAGCAATATGAAAGTGCTAGAAGATTATGTGAAGAGAGCATTGAATTATTAACTAATCATTTTATGTTACAAGGACTATTAGAACATATAGAATTGTTAAAAGAGATTTATGAACATATAAATGTGGATGAACAAAGAAAATTTAAATTGTCACAGATTCATAAAGTATTATCCGATTTTTATGTATTAGATAGGAAACAAAGGAAAGGTTTTATGATTCTTGAGAGTAACAAGAAGAATATTTCTTTAGATTGGGAAGTGATAAAAGGGATAAGAAATGCATATCAAATATCCCAAGAAAAGTTAGCGGATGATATATATACACAGGAAAGCATTTCAAGAATTGAGTCCCAAAAAAGAAAAGTAAATCATAAAAAGTTAGAAGAATTAAAAAATAAGTTTGGTATTCACTTAGAAATATATGATAGTGTATTAAAAACAACGGATTTTAAAGTATTAGATCTAGAAAGAAAGATGACATTACATTGCAAAAGGAGAGAATGGAGCGAGGCAGAAGAATTATTAGAAAGAATAAAAGGGACAAAATTAGAGCGCGATGTAATAAACCAACAGTTTTTTAAATATCATAGGGCACTGTTACAATATAATAAAAAAGAAATAAAAGGATATGAATTGAAGAAACAATTAAGAGAAGCTTTATTTTTGACGAAGCCAAAGGAAATGGATATATTTAAAGGTCATTTAACAAATCAAGAATTCTATATTATCAATTGTCTTGGTTTGGCAGAATATGAGATGGGAAGAAGTGATGCGGCTGCAGGGATATGGAAGAATTTATTCAAATATTATAAAAGTAGTCAGGTGGACTTTATTTTTCATTACGAAAATGTTAGTTTGATATTATCAAATTTGGCAAAAGTGTTGGAAGAAATGGGGAATATTGATGAAGCAGAAACTTTGTGTGAAAAAGCAATTCAATTATCAAAAAGATCTGGAAATGGAGAAGTGATTGGACGTTTTTTAAATTTAAAAGGTTGGATATTAGAGCATTATAAAGGGGAGAAGGAAAAGGCTTGTCTTTATTATAAACAAGCCTTTTGGTTTTTTATTTTATTTAAGCAATATGAATATAGCGAAATTGTTAGAGAGTATTATAAAAAGATTAGTGGGAGTGATTTGATTTCTCTTTGATAGGCATATTATCATAAGTGATAATAAGATTTTCATCATTAGTATTAATATAGGTTGTTGAAGAAGAACCTATAGTCAAAAAGCATAATATTAAGATAGTTATCAATAGATTTTTTTTATACATAGTAGTACCTCCTTATAAAATAATTAATATATTTATTATAAGAAATATTAAGAACTGTTTTATGACTTTTTAGGAAAATATTTTATTTTCCTAAAAAGTCATAATGTCAAAAATGAAAATATGGTATGGTAGGTATAACAAAAAATAATTTCGATAATATAATTTGTTGTACTCGACAGATTTAGAATAAAAATTATTGTGACGTCCAATAATTTTTATATAAATCTATTCAAAAATAGGGAGGAATTAAGCATGAAAGTAAAATCTTTATTAGTTGCAAGTTGTATGGCAATGGCACTATGTGCAACTCCAGTAATGGCTGCTGGAATTGCTAATAACACTCAAACTGGTGGAAGTGTTGCACTTGATGATGTCAACAATGTTATGCCATTAACTACAGTTACTGTTGACAATGGTTCAGGAGAATGGAGATATGGTACAGGTATAACAGTTACACTCCAGAAAAGTGCTTACTCAGATATGGATCACAATACTAAAACACACAAAACAAGCTGTGAAATTGATGGTGATAAAGATGACAGTGGTTGGGTAAAAGCTCGCTCAACTTCTAAATCATATACAACAGGTCCACTTACTTCAACAGCATATTGCAATTGGAATGTTAAGTAATGATATTGTACTAAGAAACAAGAGTTAGCCTTAGAAAGGTTAGCTCTTGTTGTATATATATAATAATTATTTGATAAGGAGGGGAAGTTTTGAAAAAAATTATAGCTGTTTTCGTAAGTTTTATGTTTGTTTTAATAAGTTTATGTACCTACTCAGAATATAGAAATGAAAAATATAATAGTTTATTAAAATCAGTAAATTGTTATACATACAGCTTTGAAATCCCTAAAGGTATGTACGATTCCCCTGAAAAATTAGAGTATCTAAAAAAAGCAGCAGATGAAAATAATATCAATTTTTTGCGAGTAGTTTCCTACTACAATGATGATACAAAAGAATCCTATACAGATAATTTTTTGTATTTATCAACAGAAACTCAATTATTTAGACGGATTCCAGTTTCTAAAGGGAAAATATTAACTCCTAAAGATATGAAAACACAGAATTTTATATCTACACAACAAACAAAGAGTAATAGTCAAATAGGCATGATTGAAGATTTTGGTGGTGGTCATAATTATTCAGTTTATCCGATTGATAAATTGATAGAACAACAAACTTTTTCAGGAAGATATAAAGCTGAATGTGCAAACGAAAAAGATTTTGAGCAATTTTTGGAAAGCTATGTTAGGTATGCTAGAACAGATTCTAGAGTTGATTCTACATATTATATAGAAGAGATGGAAGATACAACAAATATACAAAATACAGGAAAAAATAATGTTTTATTTATTTTTATATTTTGTATGGCATTATTATTGTTGACATGTATTTTTTATTTAGTATCACAGACGAAAGGTATATCAGTCATGAAATTAAATGGATATACAGTCAAGCAAATAAAAAATACAATATTTTCATTGTTATATATAAAATGTGTCTTATGTGTTCATATATTTGTTTGCATTATATCTTTGATAATTATACATGAT
>JADIML010000013.1 GCA_017694765.1 Candidatus Scybalomonas excrementavium | reverse complement strand
ATTTTTAATTGGTATTTTAGGTATTTTATTTGGAGACCCTTCTTGTATTACGGCTGAGCCAATTACTAGCGCTGGAATTATGGCTGGAACAAGTGCTATCGTGGCAGCAGCTTTTTCCTATGATGGTTGGTCAATTGCGCCAACAATTTGTCATGAGATTAAAAATGCAAAGAGAAATTTACCGTTAGCACTTACAATAGCACCTGTTATTATTTTAGTCATTTATTTACTTTATTTCATTGGAATTACTTCTTTAATTGGTCCAGATGAAATTATACGTTTACAAGATGGGGCATTTCAAGTTGCATCTACTAAATTATTTGGTCCTTCTTTTGGAAAACTTTTATTAGTAGGAGTTGTTATCTCCGTACTAGGAACAAGTAATGGTATTATTTTAGGAAGTTGTCGTGTTCCACAAGCGATGGCAATCCGGAATGAACTTCCATATAGTGAGTCAATTGCAAAAATCAATAAACGATTTGATGTTTCATTTTTTTCACATGGAATTAGTTGTCTATTTACATTTATTTGGTTATGGATTCATTATTTAACACAAACACAAGAATTTGTTATGAATCTTCATTTAGATATATCTAGCACACCAATTGTACTTATGTATATTTTCTATTTCTGTTTATATATCGGTGTTATCCTTCGAGCGAGAAAAGGATTAATACAAGGGAAGTTTTATGGATATATTTGTCCACTTTTTGCTATGTTTGGAAGTAGTATCGTTATTTACGGTGGAATGAGTTCGAAAACTGGGAAAATAGATGCTATTATTTCAATCATCATTCTTTTAAGTGGATGGGCTGTTTTTTCTTATGTTCATGGGAAAAAAGCAAGTGGACAATGAGTTGACATTCCTGTAGCTATCCGATAGAATAAACGATAGAAGGCATGGAGATGCATAAAGGAGAATGAACATGGAAAAGTTTGTCATGCAGACTTTGCTTTATGACTTCTATGGAGAGCTTTTAACAAAGCATCAACAAAATATTTATGAAGATGCTGTGTTAAATGATATGTCCCTTAGTGAAATTGCGCAAGAGCAAGGAATTAGTAGACAAGGGGTTCATGATATCGTAAAGCGTTGTAATAAAATTTTAGATGGTTATGAAGAAAAGTTACATTTGATTGAAAAGTTTCTAAAAACAAAGGAAATGGTAAAAGAAATTCATAAATGTGCAGAACTAGCCAAAGAAGAAGGAGATATGAGTAAAATTCGACAACATTTAAAAAGAATTGAAAGTGTTTCTAATGAAATTTTGGAAGAATATTAAGGAATGAATAAAGGAGTGTAGCTTATGGCATTTGAGAGCCTTTCAGACAAATTACAAAATATATTTAAAAATTTAAAAAGCAAAGGTAGACTGACCGAAAGCGATGTCAAAGAGGCGATGAAAGAAGTAAAACGTGCCTTGTTAGAAGCCGATGTTAATTTTAAAGTAGTAAAACAGTTTATTAAGACAGTAACAGATAGAGCCATTGGACAGGATGTTTTAACAGGATTAAATCCAGGACAGATGGTAATTAAAATTGTGCGGGAAGAAATGGAAACTCTTATGGGTTCTGAAACAACAGAAATTAAAATTCTTCCAGGAAATGAAATTACGATTTTATTAATGGCTGGTCTTCAAGGTGCTGGTAAAACAACGACAACTGCTAAAATTGCAGGGAAGTTAAAAGCAAAAGGAAAACGACCTCTTTTAGTAGCCTGCGATATTTATCGTCCAGCAGCAATTAAACAGCTTCAGATTAATGGAGAAAAACAAGGGGTTCCTGTTTTTTCTATGGGAGAAAATCATAAGCCAGTTAATATTGCAAAAGCAGCGATTGAACATGCCAAAGAAAATGGTAATAACGTTGTAATTCTTGATACAGCAGGGCGTCTTCATGTTGATGAAGATATGATGAATGAATTAATTGAAATTAAGGAAAACATTACTGTTACGGAAACGATTTTAGTTGTCGATGCGATGACAGGTCAAGATGCAGTCAATGTAGCACAAAATTTCCAAGAAAAAGTTGGAATCGATGGCGTTATTTTAACAAAATTAGATGGGGATACAAGAGGTGGAGCTGCTCTTTCCATTCGTGCAGTAACAGGCTGTCCAATTCTTTACATCGGTATGGGTGAAAAACTGGAAGATTTACAGCAATTTTATCCAGACCGTATGACAAGCCGAATTCTTGGAATGGGTGATATTTTAACATTAATTGATAAAGCCCAAAATGCTGTAGATGAAGAAAAAGCAAAAGAAATGGAACAAAAGTTTAGAAAAGCTGAGTTCAACTTTGATGATTATCTTGATCAAATGGCACAATTAAAGAAAATGGGTGGTATTCAAGATCTGTTATCTATGATTCCTGGAGTTGGAAGCCAGATGAAAGATATTGATATCGATGAAAAACAAATGGCAAGAACAGAAGCAATTATTCACTCTATGACAAGGGAAGAACGTGCAAATCCTGATATTGTGAGTCCTTCTAGAAAGAAGAGAATTGCAAAAGGTGCAGGTGTTGACATTTCAGAAGTGAATAAATTATATAAACAGTTTGAGCAAGCAAGAAAGATGATGAAACAAATGTCTGGTATGATGGGTGGCAAGAAAAAACGTGGTCTTGGAGGACTTGGGAATTTTAAATTACCATTTGGTATGTAAATATATAAATCTTGCTTTATTATGAATAAGAAAAGAGTAGAGGAAGGAAGCGCAAATAGATGAAAGAATTAGTACAACTTATTGCAGAATCACTCGTAGATAATCCAAGTGGTGTTGTAGTTACAGAGGAAGAAAAAGAAGATACAATCGTTATTCGTTTACGAGTAGATAAAGAAGATATGGGGAAAGTGATTGGAAAACAAGGAAGAATTGCGAAAGCGATTCGTACTGTTGTGAAATCAGCAGCCTCTAAAACAGACAAAAAAATTATTGTAGATATTGAACAATAGGAGTAGAGAATGGAAGATTTATTACAAGTTGGAGTCATTACAGCAACTCATGGTATTCGAGGAGAAGTAAAAGTATTTCCAACAACCGATGATCCACGCCGTTTCAAAAAATTAAAAGGATGTATTTTAGATACAGGAAGAGAACAAATTGAGCTAGAAGTAGAATCTTGTAAATTTTTTAAGCAATTTGTTATTCTAAAATTTAAAGGAATCGATAACATTAATGACATTGAACGATATAAACAATGCAGTTTATTTGTAACAAGAGAAAATGCCGTTCCTCTAAGACGAGGCGAATACTTTATTGCAGATATGATTGGTTCTAAAGTAATTGATGAAGAAGAACATGAACTTGGTACATTAAAAGAAGTGCTTAGAACAGGTGCTAACGATGTATACGTGGTAGAAACAAAAGAGGGCAAGGAAGTATTACTTCCTGCCATTAAACAATGTGTTTTAGATATTAATATCGAAGAGCATATGATTAAGGTTCATATTATGGAGGGACTGTTAGATTGATGAATTTTCATGTAATGACATTGTTTCCTGATATGATTATGGATGGAATGAAAACAAGTATTATCGGGCGAGCAGTAAAAAATGGTTGTTTAACAATAGAAGCAGTGAATATCCGAGATTATGCAGGAAATAAACATAATCAAGTAGACGACTATCCTTATGGTGGTGGAGCAGGAATGGTTATGCAACCAGAGCCAATTTATAACTGTTATGAAGCACTTTGTGAAAAAATTGGTAAAAAGCCACGAGTGATTTATCTAACACCCCAAGGAAAAGTGTTTCATCAATCTCTTGTAGAAGAATTTGCAAAAGAAGAAGAGCTTGTATTTCTATGTGGACATTATGAGGGCATTGATGAACGTGTCTTAGAAGAAATTGTTACAGATTATGTGTCCATTGGAGATTATGTTTTAACTGGTGGTGAGTTACCAGCAATGGTTATGATGGATGCGATTTCTCGTCTTGTTCCGGGTGTCTTAAATAATGAAGTATCTGCTGAATTTGAGTCTTTTCATGATAATTTATTAGAATATCCACAGTATACAAGACCTGTTATTTATCATGACAAAAAGGTACCAGAAGTCCTATTATCTGGACATCACGCAAAGATCGAAGAATGGCGAAGAGAGCAATCTTTAAAGAGAACACTGGAAAGAAGACCTGATTTGCTAGAAAATGCTAATTTAACCAAAAAAGATCAAAAAACACTTGCAATCTTACAGGAAAAATGATAGATTATAAGAGTTGTGAAAAATAGGATGGTCCTCTGCTACAGAGAGTATTAAGAACATCTAAGATTATAAGGAGGTTCACACATGAACGATATTATTAGAAGCATTGAAAATGCACAGTTAAAAGAAAATGTTACAGAATTCCGCGTAGGAGATACTGTAAAAGTACACGCAAAAGTAAAAGAAGGAAACCGTGAAAGAATCCAGGTATTTGAAGGTGTTGTATTAAAACGCCAGAACGGTGGAGCTCGTGAAACTTTCACAGTTAGAAAAAGCTCTAATGGAATCGGTGTAGAAAAAACTTGGCCATTACATTCCCCAATCGTTGACAAAATTGAAGTTGTTAGACGTGGTAAAGTAAGAAGAGCTAAATTAAACTACTTAAGAGATAGAGTAGGTAAAGCAGCCAAAGTTAAAGAATTAATTACAAAATAATATCTTTGAAACAGTCGGGGCAAGTATTTATACTTGCCCTGTTTGTATAAGTAGTATTCCATGATTGAAAATTCCTATGAATTATTTGAAAAAACAAATGAGAGGAATTTGATAGGAGGAGAAGATGCAGTTTAATACAAAATATAGAAAAAGAAAAAAAATAGTAATAGCTATCATCTCTTGGACTGCTATGAT
>JADIML010000141.1 GCA_017694765.1 Candidatus Scybalomonas excrementavium | reverse complement strand
AAAGATACGCCTCTAATTGCTTGTACTTCTCCTGCATAACTGTCAAATGAAACATATAAATCATCTATCTTTAAAATTGGATCCATACTCCACTACCTCCTTAATTTTGGATCGAATGCATCACGTAATTGATCTCCAAGTAAGTTGAAAGATAACATTGTAATACAAATGAAAAATGCTGGAATAACTAACTGAAATGGATATGTTTGGAATACTTGGATTCCTGAGTTTGCCATAATTCCCCAAGAAGATTGTGGAGGTGCAATTCCTAAACCTAACATAGATAAAAATGCTTCTGTAAAAATAACACTTGGAATATCTAATGTAATATTAACGATAATAACACTTAATACATTTGGCACAAGATGTAACCCAATAATACGAGATGGTTTCGCTCCCATGGATTTTGCTGCTATTACAAACTCCTGCCTAGAAAGACTAACGATTTGTCCCCTTACTAACCTAGCCATACCTGTCCAACCAGTTAAAGAATAGGCAATAATAATCGTTCCAATTCCACGATCTAATACAGTCATTAACAGAATTACGATAATCAAATAAGGAATTCCACTAATAATTTCCACAATACGCATCATAACCGTATCAACGGCACCACCAAAATATCCAGAAATCCCTCCATAAATAACTCCAACGAAACAGTCAATAAGAGCTACTGCAATCGCCACAGTAAGAGAAACTCTCGCACCATACCAAACACGAACAAAAACATCACGCCCTAATTCATCGGTACCAAATAAGTGAGTTGCACCCGTAGCTGGATCTTTAAAAAATAACGGTTGATTTGCATAAGCTACATTTTGATCCGAATAATTAAATGGACTGAACATTGGAATAAAAATAGATCCAAGAAGTAAAAGAAATAAAATGATCATACATATTACTGCCACCTTACTCTTTCTAATTCGATTCCAAGCATCTTTCCAAAAGCTAGTGGATGGACGTACAATTGTTTCCATACTATCTGCATCAGTTCCTATCACTTCAAAAGCATCTGCTGGAATATTTGTCATAGAATCATATGTTCTTATCTGTTCTTGTTCTACGGAACTTGTCATGTTCTTTTTCTTAAGCATTGTTCTACTCCTTTCCTCCAGTTAATTTCACACGTGGATCAATCAATCCGTAAATTAAGTCGACAATCAAATTGGCAAATACTAAGAAAGATCCATAGAAAATCGTTGTTCCTGCAATAACCGTATAATTATTTGTCTGTACACACTGTACAAAATATTTACCAAGTCCTGGAATCGAGAAAATATTTTCTACAACAAATGCTCCTGTAAGAACGGCTGCCACTAATGGTCCCATAACGGTAACAACTGGCATAATGGCATTTCTCACTGCATGTTTCCATATAATTAACTTCTGGCTTAATCCTTTTGCTTTTGCTGTCTTAATATAATCTTGACTTAATACATCAAGCATACTTGTTCGCATCAAACGGCTAATGGTAGCCATAGAGCCAAAGGCAAGGGCAAAGGCTGGGAGTATTTTCGCATTCGCTGAATTCCATCCCATAACCGCAAAAACTTGTGTTCCTGTTGCCATATATAGTTTTAAAGCAAGAAAATATTGTACGAGAGAACCGATAATGAAAGAAGGCACAGATACACCAATTAATGCTACAAACATAGCTGCACTATCCCATACAGTTCCTCTTTTTACGGCTGAAACAATTCCTAATAAAATACCCATAATAAAGGCAAATAGTAACGCACGAACGCCTAATTCTAAAGATACTGGAAAGGCTTGGGCGATAATATCAACAACTGGTCGACCATCTGGAACGGAAACTCCTAGATCACCTTGAACAACTTTTGATAAATAAATAAAAAACTGGACAAGAACTGGTTTATCTAGACCATACTTTACATATAAAGCCTCTAATGTTTCTTCTGGTATGGCTTTCCCTCCTGAAAACGGGTTACCCGGTAATAATTGCATTAATGAAAACGTAATGGCTATTAAGACAAATATAGTAATCAAAGAGTATATCACTCTTTTTAATATGTACTTTATCTGATTTGACAACTTACTCACTCCTTCTTTTTTTCTTTTGTTTATGTCAATTACAAAACTGGAAACCTTACTTTTTACCTTTGTAATTGACACAAACAGCTAGGAATTTTTGCTTCGTCTATATGATTTCACAAAAACCCCTAGCCTTTTATTCCTTCTAAATTCAGATGCCTATGATGAATCCGAATCATGAAACATTAAAACTATATTTCTCACTATGTCAATCATAACATATCGACGTTAGAAACTTTCTAACATAACACGATTTATTTTGTTACTAACTCTGCTCCATCTGTAAAATCCCATTCTTGGAAACCTGTTTTTGTAACATTTTGTACTTTTGAAGATAATACATATGGCTTCGCACTGAAATATAATGGGAATACTGGAGCTTCTGTGCTAACAAGCAATTTTTCTGCTTCAATTAATAGCTCTTGACGTTTTTCTGCATCTACTTCATTCTTAGCTTGCTCAATTAATTTATCGTATTGTTCATTCGAAAATTTTCCATAGTTATTTCCATTTGTTGTAACAAATAAATCTAAGAAAGTCATTGGATCGTTGTAGTCAGGAGACCATCCAGCATAAACAATATCAAAATCTCCATCATTCATTGCCTGTAAACGAGATTTAAAAGGCATTGGTTTTACATCTACAGAAAGACCTAATGCTTGTTTCCACTGTTCTTGATAGTAAGCTGCCTGTTTTTGTGCATCAGTTGTATCATCTGTAATGAAAGAAAGTTTTAAATCACTTGCTGTTAATCCTTCTTCTTTTAATCCTTCTTCTAATAACTTCTTCGCCTGTTCTGGATCGTATGAGATCATGTCACCAGCTGTATCTCTATATTTACTTCCATTTGTTCCAGCAATTCCTGTTGGTACAATACCTGTAGCTGGAATAGAACCATCTTTTAATACATTATCACATAAGCTCTTTGTATCAATAGCAAGTCCAAGTGCTTGACGAATTTTTGCATTATTAAGTCCTGCTTTTTTTGTATTATATTGTAGATACCAAACGCCATTATCTACATAAGACTTCGTTTCTACACCTTCCTTGTTTAACTGTTCTACTTGCTCACCACTTAGATCAATACCATCAACTTCTCCAGCTTTAAATGCATTCATACGAGCGTTAGCATCTTTCATCATAAGAAATTTAATTTTCTCGATTTTAATTTCATCTGCATTATAATAGTCTGGATTTTTTTGTAACGTAATGTGATCATCATGTGTCCATTCTGCAATTGTATAAGCTCCATTTGTCACAATTTTATCTGCATCTTTTGCATATTTATCAGCACCAATTTCTTCATATGCTTTTTGATTCATTGGGTAGTAAGAAGCAAATGCAAATAAATGTTTTGCATATGGAATTGGTGTTGTAAATGTTACTTCTAATGTATAATCATCAATTGCTTTTACCCCTAATTCAGAAGGATCTTTCTTTCCTTCAAATACATCAACACCATTTTCTAAGTTTTCATATACGATAAAACCATAAGTAGATGCTGTTTCTTTTTTACAAATTGTTTGATATGCAAATACGAAGTCATGAGCAGTTACTGGCTCTCCATTGGACCACTTTGCATCTTCTCTTAACTTCATTGTATAAGTTTTACCATCTTCACTTACTTGTGTGTCTGTTGCTAAATCTTCTACTGGATTGTCATTGGCATCCAATTTATAAAGACCTGCAATAACTTCTCTTAAAATATCTCCTGATGCAACATCTGTTGTTAAAATACTGTTTAATTCTGGTGGTTCTGCACGTAAATCCACCGTTACCATATCTGCATCTGGTGTTCCAGGATAGGAAACTGCTCCCCCCTTATTATTGTTATCACCTGTTGTAGCTGTAGATCCACAAGCTGCGACAGACAATGCCATGGCACTTGCCAATGCAAATGCTATCCATTTTTTCATTCTCATGTTTAAATCCTCCCTTTTTTTATTAATAAGAAATATATTAAAAAATATAACAAATCTTTGTTTTTGTCAAGCATACATATGTTTATTTTCTGTTTTTTTGCATTTTTTTCTGTCTCATCGATAGAAATTCATCATATTTTCCCCCATTAAGACCCTGAAAACCAAATTTTATATTTCATTCCCTATTGGTTTGCTTTTTGTCTTTTCTTATTAATTTTCTCATTGCCTCAACTGCTACATGTACTGCCTTATCTGTATCATACACTTCGGTATCTAAAAGCCCCATTTCTCTTCTCGTTTGGTTTGCTAATACTAGAAGAACCGTTCCAACTCTTACTCTTCTTACACTTCCTACGATAAATAATGCTGCTGATTCCATTTCAGAAGCTAATGCGCCACACTGAATCCATGCGTTCCACTTATTGGAAAGCTCATAAGAAACTGGCATTGTATCTGGTGAGTGCTGTCCATAAAAATTGTCTTTGCATTGCACAACTCCAACATGAGCCTTTACTCCCATTTCATCTACTGTCTGCTTTAAAGTTTCCACAATATCATAATGGGCAACTGCTGGATACTCAATCGGTGCATATTCTTTTGTCGTTCCTTCCAATCGAATTGCTCCTGTGGCAATGACAAGATCCCCTCCACATACATCTACCTGCATACCTCCTGAAGTTCCAACTCTTATAAAAGTATCTGCTCCACAATGAATCAGCTCCTCCATTGCAATCGCAGCAGAAGGACCTCCAATTCCAGTTGATGTAACACTTACTTTTACTCCTTCTAATTCTCCTGTATAAGTTATATATTCTCTATTGGAAGCAACTTTAATCGGATTGTCCAAATATTGTGCAATCTTTTCACATCGCCCCGGATCCCCTGGTAATATAACATATTTCCCTACTTCCCCTTTTGTAACTTCAATATGAAATTCTTTTTGTTTCGAATAAATCAATGACATAATATATCCTCCTTTTTATTTTTATTATACTAAATCATCAATCAAATT
>JADIML010000140.1 GCA_017694765.1 Candidatus Scybalomonas excrementavium | reverse complement strand
AATAATGGAGAGATCGTTAGGGAGTGTATATCCATGTGACCGAGTCCCCTCCATAATACCGATGGCACAAATATCAGCAGTTGTTACAACAGCAGTGATAGGATTGGAAGAAGTAGCAATTTCTACCCCAGCTTGTACTCCACCTTCATAAGAAGGAGAGTATGGATACACATAATCTTGGTGAAAAGGAATTTGAAGTTCTTCTAAGGCTTGTCTGTATCCTAAAAAGCGATTTGTTAATAATGTGTTGTGCTCATAATCTGCTACAAATGCAATGTGAGTATGTCCACGCTCAATTAAATATTTTGTGGATAAATAGAGTCCTTTTTTATCATCGGAACAAATGTTAATGAAGTCTGGTGAATCAAGAGAACTATCAAACATTGCAACTGGGCATGGAGTGGTTGTGAGAAAAGATAGCATTTCTTGGGAATCGTGTGGATATAAAAATAGGATGCCATCTACATTCCAATTTTTTAACAAAGCAGTTACATCAGCTTGTTGTGAAATGGAGCGAACCATTGTGTAATAGCCATTATGGCGTAGTTCATGTTCAATTGTACCAATCATGGTACTAATATATGGATTTTCTAAGGAATTAAATTTATCCTCTTTTTCAGCTAAAGAAATAATAATTCCTATGATATTTGATTTCTTATTTGTTAAAGCTCTAGCGCTTAAATTTGGAACATAGTCGTATTCTTCAATAATTCTATTTACTTTTTCTATTGTTTTTGCTGAAACGTGATTATGTTTTCCGTTAATAACATTAGAAACGGTCATCATACTTACCCCAGCTTTATCAGCAATATCTTTTAATGTCATAAGCAATACCTCGTATTTGATTGAATATTATAACCATACAACTAATCGTTTCCATTTGTCAATCCTTGTATGAAGGAAGGAATTGTGAAATATACACAAAAAATATGTTATAAATATATAATAAATGACGAAAATGTAAGAAATAATTGACAAAAAAATGAAAGAATGATACGTTTATATTACGTTTAGCGTTAAACTTAAAGGGAGTTAATATAAGAGAAGTTAGAAAGTGAGGAAAAGAATTATGAGAAGGAAAATGTTATCAGTTGCTATGGTAGCAGTGTTAGCAATTACAAGTTTAGTAGGATGTGGAAATGGCAGTAGCCTTGTTTAAGGGTCAGTATTCAACAGACTATGGTGCATTATTTGCAGCTACAACTATTTCCATTGTGCCAGTATTAGTGATCTATTTATTTTTCCAAAAACAGTTTATTGCAGGGATTGCATCTTCTGCAGTCAAAGGATAATAGGGATAGAAAATAGAAGAAAATGACAGAAAAGAGGGAAAGACATGAAGGCAGTATATCAAGTAAATACAAGACCAATCGCTTTACAAGAGAATCAAATTATTGGTAAAAAATATCGGATTACGATATTGACAGAGGCATTGATACGTTTTGAATATGATGAAGAGGGAAACTTTGAAGATAGAGCAACCCAAACGGTATTTTATAGAGATTTTCCAAAGGTAAAGTATCGGGTGATAGAAAATGAAGATGGAATGGAAATTCATACAGCAAATCTTCATGTAATCTATAATCAAAAAGAATTTACAAGCTATGGATTAAAAATTCAAGTAAAGGGAAATCTAAGTGCGTATCATAGTGTTTGGCGTTATGGAGAGGAAGTACATGATTTAGGAGGGACAGCTAGGACTTTAGATATGGTAGATGGTGAAACACCATTAGAAAGAGGAATTGTATCTTACTTTGGATATTCAATTCTAGATGACAGTCATTCTCAAATTTTGTTGGATAATGGTTGGATAGAACCGAGGAAAAAAGATAGTAAAGACTTCTATTTCTTTGGATATGGTAGAGATTACAAAAGAGCTTTAAAAGATTTTTATTCTTTATGTGGTAGAACTCCAATGCTACCAAGATATGCGTTAGGCAATTGGTGGAGTCGTTATTATAAATATAGCGAGCAAAGTTATATGGAGTTAATGGAACGATTTGATAAGGAGAATTTGCCATTTAGTGTTGCAGTCATTGATATGGATTGGCATCTGGTTGATATTGATCCGAAGTATGGAAGTGGATGGACTGGTTATACGTGGAATCAAGAGCTATTTCCAGAACCGAAACGATTTTTACAACGACTTCATGAGAGAGGAATGAAAGTAACGTTAAATGTGCATCCAGCAGATGGTGTGCGAGGTCATGAAGAAATGTATGAAGAGATGGCAAAGGCTCTGGGGATTGCTTATGAACAAGAAGATCCAATCGTATGTGATTTAGCAGATCCAAAGTTTATAGAAGCATACTTTCAATATTTACATCATCCTAGAGAAGAAGAAGGGGTAGATTTTTGGTGGATTGATTGGCAACAAGGAAACCATACAAAAATAGAAGGGTTAGATCCACTATGGATTTTAAATCATTTTCACTTCTTAGATAGTAAAAGGAATGGAAAACGACCAATGACATTTTCAAGATATGCAGGAGTTGGAAGTCATCGGTATCCAGTTGGATTTTCAGGAGACACGATTACAACATGGGATTCTTTACAATTTCAGCCATATTTCACGTCCACAGCATCCAATATTGGATATGGTTGGTGGAGCCATGATATTGGTGGACATATGATGGGCTATAAAGATGATGAAATGATGGCAAGGTGGACACAGTTTGGAATCTACTCACCAATTATGCGCTTACATAGTTCTTGTAGTGAATTTAATGGAAAGGAGCCTTGGAGATTTAAAAAAGAAACAGAAGTTGTGATGGGAGAGGCATTAAGACAACGTCATAAAATGTTACCATATTTGTATACGATGAATTATCGAAACTATCAAGAGGGAATGCCGCTTATTATGCCAATGTATTATGAATATCCAGAAAAAGAAGAGGCATATCAAGTGAAAAATCAATATTTCTTTGGTAGTGAAATGATTGTGGCTCCAATTACAACAAAAAGGATAGAAGGATTAAATGTTGCAAAAGTTACGGTCTGGTTACCAGAAGGAACATGGTATGATTTATATACAGGAACCGTTTATGACGGAGAGCGTATGCTTACCATGTATCGAACATTAGATAGTATACCAGTGTTAGTAAAAGCAGGAGCGATTTTTCCATTTACAGAAGAGATTTCAGCAACACAAGTTGGAAAAAATCCAGAATCCTTGTATATAAAAATCTTTGCAGGGAAGGATGGGAAGTTTACATTGTATGAAGATGATAATGAAACTTGTCAGTATGAAGAAGGAATTTGTGCCACTACAACAATGGAATATTGTGAGGGAGAACAAAGAGGTTTTATCATTCATGGAGTACAAGGAGAACAATCGCTTATTCCAAAGCAAAGAAGTTATACAATTGAACTTTATGGATACGAGATCGGAGAAGAAGAGGTTCGAGTAAAAGTAGGGGAAGATACAATCGTTGTAAAAGCAACTTATGATAAAGAGAAAAGAACAGTTCTCATAAAATTACCAAAGATAGATACCAATCAAACGATACAAATTTGTTTGGAAAACCTTATAGAGGTACAGAATAATCAAGTAATAGAACGAGTATTTCATTTCTTAAATCAAGCCGAGATTGCATTTCATTTAAAAGACAGTTTATATGCAATGATAAAAAAAGAACAATCGGTTGCAGCTACAATTTCACAGCTCCATACAATGAATTTGGATAAAGATTTAAGCGGAGCGATATTAGAAATTTTAACTGCAAGATTATTATAAGATATGGAGAAACAGCCATTATGTAAGAAGTAGGATCAAAAATTCTTATAGAATGGCTGTTTTTATTTCATAGGAAACACCTTGTTACATTTCCATTTGACGCCGCCCATGAACATGAGAAATTCGCGAAGCAAGTTTTTCATTGTATAAAAATAAGAAGTTTTACCGTGTAAACTTTAAATTACACAATCTATTTTGTGAAAAAGAGTAAATTTTTTTGATAATAAATAAAATAATTAAGAATTTACACATATTTTACTTAAATACAATGGTAGATTTTACGAAGAGTCGATAAGATGAGTTTATAAATTGTCTACATATTTCTTAGGAGGAATCAAAAAAATGGAAAGAAAGCAAACTGCTACACAATCACAAAAACTTATGGTATTTATACTTACCATGTCACTTTATGGATTAGCAACACTCTTTACAGAACTTATTCCAAAATTTCAAATTGGAATTGTAGAATTTTCCGTGGAATATTTTTTATTTATTCCATTAGTACTCGCGATGTTATTTGATCCAATATCCGTAGCATTAGGAGCTGCAACAGGAGAATTAGTTTTTAGTGAAATTATGCTAGGACAGTTTGGAGGACTTGGGGAATTAGAAAAATTTGTTACTGTTACGATTGGCGTTTACATTGCAGGACGTCTTGTTAGAAATCCAAAAAATCAAAAGCTAGTTGGAATTGCAGCAATTAGTGGTGTGATTATCCAACAATTTTTAGGGATGGTTGTTGATATTTTAAAAGTTCAGGTTGCAGTCCAAGACTTTGAATCAGTTCCGGGGCTTCCAGAAAGTGTTTTTGTAACCGAAGGATTTTCATTTTTAAATGATGTATTATTTTCAGGTATTTTATTTTGTCTTTTACCTACTTTATTTTTAGTTCCAAAACTTTATGGAAAAATTGAACCGTTATTAGGTATGCAACCAAGAACAGAAAAGACAGCACTAGGTGCAATTAACTTAAAAGTGATTGTTTCTTCTCTGATCGCTTTTGCCTTTGCAATATTAGCTGAAATGTTAGCGGAAAGTGGACTTTCACTCATTGACTGGGAAGCAGGTTGGGCAGAAAGTAAAATGGCATTTGCAGTTGGGATGATAATTGCAGGTATTTTAGCGATTATGATTATTATGGTCATGAAGAAAAAATCAGAAGAAGTTCATTCATAAAAAAGCGACCGAATCAGATATGGTGAAAAAGCCATGTATCAATAAAATCATGAATGGAATGGAACAAAATGAAAGAAAAAAGTAGTAGATCGGTAGGGGAACAAGATGAATATAATTGAAATAAAAGACTTAGTATACGCATATCCTGGAGCAGAACATCCGACTTTAGATGGGGTAAATATAACAATTGAAAGAGGAGATTTTATCGCAATTATCGGGAATAATGGATGTGGAAAATCGACCTTATGTAAAGTGATGAATGGATTAATTCCACATTTCATTACCGGAGAGATGGAAGGAAATGTTATGGTTGGAGGTATTTCTACGCAAGAAGCGGATATTGGAACACTGGCGCGTGCTGTTGGCTATGTTTATCAAGATTTTGAAAATCAAATCGTAAGGCCAACTGTATTAGATGATGCCTCTTATGCCTGTATGAATTATGGGATGGATGATTATAAGGAACGAGGAAGAAAAGCACTTAAGCAATGTGGACTTGTTGGAAAAGAGAAGGATTATATTTGGCAGCTTTCTGGAGGACAAACACATTTATTAGCGCTTGCAGGAGTTGTTTCTCTTCAACCTGATATTTTAATATTAGATGAACCTATCGCACAACTTGATCCGAAACATGCGGATCTGATTTATGAAAGATTACGAGAGTTAAATGAAGTATATGGAAAGACGATTATTGTGATTGAGCATCACACAGAATATATTGCTGACTATTGTAAACATGTATTGTTATTAAAAGATGGTCATGTGGAATGGAAACTTCCAACAAAAGAAGCATTATGTCGTGTTGAGGAATTACAAAGTTGCAATATTTATCCACCTCAAGTTACGATTGCAGCGTATGAATTGCAAAAAAAGGGGAAAATACCGAAAAATTTCAAGTTACCATCAACCGTGGAAGATGGTAAAAAAGTATTTCTTGATTTTCCTTATCGTTCCGTTGATAAAGAAAGTTCTCTGTATATATGGAATGGGGAATCGGAAGTTAAAAAGCATGACGAACAAAAAGAAGTGATGGTCGCCTATGAGCAAGTATCGGTTTCTTATTGTGGAGTAAAAGGAGAAGAGAAAACAATTTTTCATAACTTAAATTTAAACATACATAAAGGGGAAAAAATTGCATTAATTGGTTCCAATGGAGCTGGAAAATCTACATTGATGAAAATGATGACAGGACTTTTAAAGCCATCTAAAGGTCAAGTGTTATTAAAAGGTCGAAGTATAAAAAATACAAAACCAGAGAAATTATCAAAATATGTATCATTTGTCTATCAAAATCCAGAAGATATGTTTATTAAAGATTCGATTGAACAAGATATTGCTTATGCAATGAAGGTAAGAAATGAAAAAGATTGGGAAGGTAGAACAAGAAATTTATTAGAACGATTTCATCTTACTCATTTAAAGGAGCGAGATGGAAGGCTTCTGTCAGGAGGACAGATGAGAAGGGCAAGTTTAGCCATAGGAGTTGCCTTGAATCCCGAAATTTTATTATTAGATGAGCCAACTGCAAATTTAGATATTGCAACAAGAAAAGAGATTATGAAAACATTAAATGAGATGAAAGAAATTACAGAAACAGTTATGATTGCAACCCATGATATGCAGTTAGTATGTGAATGGGCAGATAGAATTATTGTTTTATGGAATGGGCAAGTTGTTGCAGACGGAAGCAGAGATGAAATTTTTGGAAATAAGCAGGTTGTAGAACAAGTAGGAATTCGTCCACCAGAAATTTTTTCATTAGGGCAGGCATTATACCAAGAAGCCTTTTGTTATACGGTTGACGAATTTATACAAGGATTTGGAGGGAGATAGACAATGGAAAAAGTGATGAGAAAACTTTCGGATAGTATTTTAGACAAAATATCCATCGATTTTTTTAGAAATCAAGTATTAAAAAATGCTTATGGAAATGACGATACTTTTATTGCGAAATTAGATCCAAGAATGTTATTGATATGGTATGTATTTTTTGCCCTAGTCCCATGGTTTGTGAGCGATATTGTTTTTTTACTTGGTTGTTTCTTACTCGTATTTATTACAACGATTATGGCGAAAGTTGCAGGTCTTGTGTTATTTCTATTTGGACTTGGAGTTTTTTCACAAACAGGATATTTATTTATTGTTTCGTTATTATTTGGAGGCAATATAGAAACTGTTGAACCTCTTCTTATATTAACATTAAAAGTAGCAACCGTATCTTTGGCATCGGTTACTGTTTTTTCAGGACTGGATCCTGACCGTTTATCGGATGGACTTATGTGGTATGGCTGTCCGGAAAGATTAGCATTTTCTATTTCTTATGCATATCGCATGTTACCGATGTTAATGGAGGAGTTCCAAAATATATTACTATCGTATCGGCTTCGTGGGAATGCACCGGATAGTACAACTCTATTTGGAAAGGTAAAATATCTTATTTATCAAATTCAAGTAATTATTCATTCATTTTATCCATTGATGTTAAATACAGCAAAACGCTCAAGAACAACAGTGGAAGCTTTAGAGTTAAAAGGATACCGTTATGCAGCAGTAAATAAAGAAGTAAAAAAAATGAAACTATCTGCTTTAAAAGTTACCTATCAAGATTTCTTATTTTTAGCAGTTTCCTTTCTTTGGATGGCAGTTGTTATATTGATTGATACAGTAATTTTTTCTATTTAATATTGTGTGAGCAAAAAAGAAAAAAATGAAAAGTGAAACAATCTAAATTGTGTTAAAAAATTAGGAGGAAAAAGATGTACATTGATTTTCATACACATGGTAAGTTGGCTAAAAAATTACCATTTTCTACAAGTTATACAGATTGGTTATTCAATGAGGCAAAAAATTCAGGATTGGATGCCATATGTTTAACAGAACATTTTAATACATTACAATTTGATACGTTATATGAATATTTGCTCAAACAATGTAGACGAGAAGGGGATACGCTTATAACAAAAGGAGGACTTCGGATTTTTGCTGGAATGGAGACTGATATTTTAGAAGGTGGGCATATTTTATCGATTGGAACGCCAGAAGAAATTTTAGAATTAAATAAAAAATTGGAGCCATATAAAGAACGAGGAAAATTTCTTCCGTTTGAACAATTAATGGACGTATTTGATTCCTATTCTGTTCTTGTAGGGGGCGCACATCCATTTCGAGAAGGAGGACATATTCCAGAACTTCCAAAAAAGCAGTTAAAAAGGCTTCATTTTCTTGATTTAAATGGAAAAGATCTTGCACAAAAAGAAGAAGAGACAAAGAAAAAAACAAGAGAACTTGGAGAAAAATTAGGAATTCCAGTTGTCGGTGGAAGTGATACAC
>JADIML010000139.1 GCA_017694765.1 Candidatus Scybalomonas excrementavium | reverse complement strand
TGGAATTTCTTCATCAAGGGAGACGGTATAATAGCCTGCTTGTTCAAAACTTCCTTCTGCTACTTTTTTCCGTTCTTGCAAGGAATCTTCGGTATGGAATTTTTCCACCTCATAGACTTCATAAGTTGTATTTGGCATAGTTGCATAGAAAGAAACCGCTTTTAGCGTTTCTTTCCCTTTTGCTGTATATACGTTAGCAAACCAAGCGTCTTCTTTTCCATATCCCATCTGTCCAACCCAACCAAGTTCATCCGTTTCATAAATATTGTCATAATTTTTAGTATCTTCTATTTTTGTATAAACGATATTATTCGTTCCAACGACAGAATCATAATAGGAAATATAAAAATATCCTTCCTCTCCAAAAGCGGTTCCCCAACTATTTTTACATAAAAAAGCTCCATCATCTGGTGGGGTTTTTGTAAAATTTTCTTTTGGATATTCATCATCCCATCCAACAATGATTACATCATGATTTGGCGCTAAATTTCCATTAAAATAATACGCATATGTTTCTTGATTATAATATTGTGACCAGCTTGTTGCACTTTTTAAAGATGTAAAAATATTCGTTTCCACTCCACCATATAAAAAGACAGCTCTCTTTATTGCTTCATAGTCTTTTGAAGGTAATAAAATAGCCTCTTGCAAATGTTTTACGGGAACTAAATATTTGGGAGAATATCCATCTCCATATGGATCGTCTTCTTCTAACACAGGTCCTCTCCATGAGGCAAGGTAAGCAATGGACATATGATATTCTCCACCTTCTTCTTCCGTTAAATAGAAACCACTATGTTGTGTCATATGATCCACCGAAAATTGGAAATTTTCTTCTGGCAACAAACGACTCTCCATAGCACCTAAAGCTCCAAATGCCCAACATGTCCCATATCTGCCTTGATCCCGAACTTTCGTTACCCTTCCTTCTTCTCGTAAATCAAACTTTACTGGCAATGCATCTTTTGAATTTCCTAAAATTTTTATTGTATTTGTTGCTCGGTTCCATTGCATTTCATATCCAAAATCTTCTAAAATTTTTTCCAATGGTAAATATGGAATCTCTTTTCGATATTGTATTTCTTTTTCTGAATAAAGAATACTTCTTTCTCCTTGCTTGATTTGAACGGTTTTATTTGGATAAAATAATACATTTCCTTTTAATAACTGTTTGAACTGTTGAACTGGATAATAAAGTGTTCCATCTTTTGCAATCCAAGGTCTATTTTTATCATCGGCTTCTTCAAAAAGCCACTTTTGCTTTGTGTTTACCAGCATTTCTACTTCTATTGATCTCTGATTTGCATAATTGGCATAAGAACTTAAAAATTGTGTCTTTATAAATTCCTCATCTTTTGATTTTTTCAGTTTGTTTCCTTCTTTTGTCGGACAGAGAAACAGTAAGATAAGTATGCTAATAATTCCAATTCCATAGATCTTAAGTTGTTTCAACGATTTTCTTTCTCCTTATTTGGACGTGGTGGTTTCGGTCCCATCCACTGATAATAATACGTTTTTAACATTCCATTATAAATTTTTCGATTTTTATCTGCTTTCTTACCAATATAGCGTTCTGCATCTTCATAAGATGTGAGAACAAACTTAGACCATGTATCAAGTCTTGCAAATCCTTCTCCTATTTGTTCATAGAGATCCGGCAACATTTCTTTTTCTTCTAATCGTTCTCCATATGGTGGGTTTGTAATAATAAAACCATATTTTTTTGGATTATTAAGCTGGCTCACTGGTCTTTCTTGGAAATGGATCAAATGATCAACACCTGCCTCTTTTGCATTTTCCCTTGCACATTTTACCATACGTCCATCAATATCATAACCTTGAATATTAGTTTCCACCTCATAGTTGACAAGATCATTTGCTTCATCCATTCCCTGATACCATGTTTTTTTAGGAAGCAAGTTTGTCCAATCTTCTGCTTGGAAAGAACGATTCATGCCCGGTGCCATATTGGCTGCCATCATAGCTGCTTCAATTGGAAATGTTCCACTTCCACAAAATGGATCGACTAAAATACGATCTTTTCTCCAAGGTGTCAACATAATTAAGGCTGCTGCCAATGTTTCGGTTACAGGTGCCTTACTTGTTAGCTTTCGATATCCCCTCTTATGAAGTGATTCTCCTGATGTATCTAGCCCGATTAACACTTCATCTTTTAAAATAACAATTCGGACTGGATAAGAAGCTCCTGTTTCTTGAAACCACTCTACTTTATACTTTTGCTTCATTCGTTCTACCATAGCTTTTTTTACGATAGATTGCACATCTGGTATACTATATAATTTACTTTTAATACTTGTTGCCTTTGTTACCCAAAACTTAGAGTCTGCTGTTAAATACTCTTCCCATGGAAGTGCCTTTGTTTTTTCAAACAGCTCATCAAAAGAATAGGCTTTAAATCTTCCAACTTGAATCAACACACGTTCTGTTGTTCTCAAAAAAATATTAGCTCTTGCTATGGCACTTCTATCGCCTAAAAAGCTAACTTTTCCATCCTCTACCTTTATAATTTCATATCCTAAATCTTGTATTTCTCTTTTTAACATTGCCTCAAGTCCAAAATGGCAAGGTGCAACTAATGTAAATTGGTTCATAGATTCTCCTATTTTTCTTTCTATTTTCTATATTTTGATACTTGGGAAGCTTTATCACTCCCCAAGTGTTTTCGTATAATGTTTTCTGAATCTATTGTACTTTTTCTTTTCTCCTCTGTCAATGTTGGTTCTATTTTCGATATAAATCTCCTGTATACTGATACATTCCTCCAACTGTATTTATAACATGATATCCTTGTTCATATAACAGTTTCGCTACTCTCATACTTCGAGTACCATATTTACAATATAAAAGAAACGTTCGCTTTGTGGAAAATGGAAATCCCTTTTCTTGTATTTCTTCCATTGGAACATTAATAGCTCCTTTTATATGTCCTTTTTCATACTCATCTTCTGACCGTAAATCAATAATAATTCCTCTCTTTTCCTTCGCAACATAAAGAATATCATTAATTGAAATTTGTTCAAACATAGTATACCCCTTTCTATTCTTATGCCCTTACACTTTATTATATTCCAAAAAGAAAAAAAGGAGTGCTTTTTCTCTCCAAAATTCGTCACTTTCTCATAGGCAACGAAATAGAACATTACCTAATAGAATATAATAAAATGAAAACAGCCAGGTGAGGGAAACACCTGACTGCTTTTGAGGGGAGTATAAATAATTAATAAGGGGGTGTATAAAAAGTTTAGTTGAAGGGTAACTTTTTATACACCTTTATTATATATATTTTTTTCTAAAAATGCAAGCAAATTCTAAAAATATTGTGACAAAAAATTACACTATATGGAAACAACAGCTTTTTTTCCTATATATACTTGTTTTTTTAATAAAATTTCTAAATTTATTTTTTCTTACAAATATCTTTGCATAAAATTTTTTTAATCACACACAATATGTTTGTAACAATAAAATTAAAAATCTTAAGGAGGTCATAATCATGACAAATAACTACAATACAAATAATGCAAACAACAAAGCTAGTAACAAAACAAATACAAACAATAAAACAAGTAACAAAACAAGTAACAAAACAAGTAACGAAATGAACCAAACAACTTCTAAAAATACAAACTCCAAAAACAGTACAAATTCTTCTAACACAATGACAGAATCTGGAAGAAACTGCCATCGTTCATAAGTAAAGTTTCATAATTTTTCTATCACTTTATAAAATAGACACCAAATTTCTATCGATTTCATATAGATACTTGGTGTCTATTTCTATAAAACGATTCTTAACACTTTTCATAATAAAAGTAAGAGATTGAATGAAACTACTGTTTCATATTTATTTTCTAATACCAAACTTTTACTAAAAATAATCCTTGTGCTGGAGCCATCATTCCAGCTAGCTCTCTTGATTTTCCTTGTAAAATTTCAGGCATTTCCTCTGGTCTTTTTACTCCTTGACCAACTTCTATCAAAGTTCCTGTTAAAATGCGCACCATATTCATTAAAAATCCATTGCCCGTATAACGAAGGATAAGCCAGTTCCCATCTTCTATGATTTCAATACTCTCAATTTTTCTTATGGTAGATTTCTTCATTTTTTTATTTCCACAAAAACTTTTAAAATCATGCTCTCCTTCTAAAAATTGGCTTGCCTTTCTCATTTTATCAATATTTAATGATTCTTGTATGTGCCAACAATATTTTCGCTCAAAAACTGGATTTTCTAATCCTCTATAAATTCGATATTCATATTGCTTTTTTATAGCTTGTAATCGACTATGAAATCGGGGTGATGCTTCTTTTACTTCTGTCACAGCAATATCCTTTGGTAAATACTGCTGTATATAGCTTTCCATCTCTTGTATGGTCATAGAACAGCTCGTATGAAAATTTGCAACCTGTCCAAGTGCATGAACACCTGCATCTGTTCTTCCAGAACCAAAAATTTCAATGTCTTCTCCTGTCATCTTCGACAATAATTGTTCTAACTTTCCTTGTATCGTTTTCTCTGTATTCCCTTGTCTTTGCCAACCATTGTATTTTGTCCCATCATAGCGAATGGTTAATCGTATATTTCTCATTGTATGTTATATTCTCCTATCCTAGTAACATTCAAATAAATTTTTATTATGATACCAATTATGAAAACACTAGTCAATATATTTTATTTTATATCAATGCAAAAGGGACTGATACACGAAATCATTCGTGTGTCAGCCCCTTATTCAAATATGCTATTTTATACTATTTTTATTATAAATCAATTACGATTCTTTTCCTACAGAATCTTCTATCATTTCTTTTTCATCAGAAGCCCCCACTTCTGTTAAAGATTTTACAAGACCTGCAATTCCTTGAATTTCAGATGGAATAATAATTTTTGTTGCTTTTCCATTGGCTGCTTTTCCAAAGGCTTCTAAACTCTTTAATTGTAAAACAGCATTATCTGGTTCTGCTTCTTTTAAGAAACGAAGACCATTGGCATTGGCTTTTTGAATATTTAAAATCGCCTCTGCTTGCCCTTCTGCTTCTTTAATAGTTGCTTCTTTCTTCGCTTCTGCTCGAAGGATTGCCGCAGATTTTTCTGCTTCTGCCTCAAGAATTAAGGACTCTTTTTTCCCTTCTGCACGAAGAATTGCCGATTTTTTCTCACCTTCTGCAATGAGAATTGCTTCACGGCGTTCACGTTCTGCTTTCATCTGTTTTTCCATCGCATCTTGAATGGCTGCTGGTGGAATAATGTTTTTTAATTCTACACGATTTACTTTAATTCCCCAAGGGTCAGTTGCTGTGTCCAGTGTAGCTCTCATTTTTGTATTAATTGTCTCTCTTGAGGTTAATGTCTGATCAAGTTCTAGATCACCAATAATATTACGAAGTGTTGTTGCTGTTAAATTTTCAATCGCCATAATTGGGTTTTCAACCCCATAGGCAAATAATTTTGGATCCGTAATCTGATAAAAAACAACGGTATCAATTCGCATTGTTACATTATCTTTTGTAATCACTGGCTGTGGTGCAAAATCCACTACTTGTTCTTTTAATAATACCTTTCTTGCTACGCGATCAATAAATGGAACTTTAAAATGAATTCCTACTGACCATGTGCCTTGGTAAGCTCCTAGACGCTCAATAACATATGCCGATGCTTGTGGTACAATTTTAACACAAGATAAAGCAATGATAACGACTAGAAAAATAACAAAAACTAAAAAAATAATTCCTACTGTTTCCATATAAAATCCCTCCTTTTATTTGACAATCAATTTGACTCCAGATATTTTCTGAATTGTGACAGTTGCTCCAGCTTCGATAATATTATCATCATCCTCTGTTCTAGCAGTCCACTCCTGCCCATTGACCACTGCAACTCCTTGCCCTTTTCGATTATTGATTTCTTCTTTCACAATCGCTTCTTTGCCAATCAAGCTATCTACATTTGTCTTCGTAGTCTGCCCTGTTATATGCTTTGCTGCCAACGGTCTTGTAAAAATCAGCAATATAACGGAAACAACAGCAAATAAAATTAGTTGAATCATAATATCAGCTGAAAAAGCAGCACCAATGCCAGCTACAATTGCTCCACCAGCAAACCAAATACTTGTAAGCCCAAGCGTCACAATTTCAATTACAATAAATGCTGCTGCTGCCAATAACCAAAGAAATACTGCTAACATATTAATCTCTCCTTCCTTGCTGTTCTCCCTATTATTTTAGGTATTTTCATTCTACTATATTTTTACAAAAAAAACAATTCTTTTAAAAATATTGTAAACTTTTTCTATGATTCCTATATACTGCAAAAGAATAGGATAAAATAATGTTTGTATTGCAAAATTTCATATCTGAAATCTGTACTTTTTCGTAGGAATCACTTTTTTATTTTATTGGAAATCAATGGATAACTCGCTTTGCGAGGAATTTCCTATAACATAAAAAACTGCCCCCTTATCAAATACTGGGACAGCCTTTTATACATTCTTATAAATACTATTCTACTTCTTCTTTTCTTCTAAGTAACCAACCAATTTCTAGTGGTTCACCAAAATCAACAAAGATTTTTTGTTTTGAATGTGGTGCACTTTCCATCTCTCTTCCGTCTTCATCAAAAATGCGTTTTACGGTTACTTCTTTATTTGTTCCATCTGGAATCATAACTTCAATCGTTTCTCCAACTGAGAATTTATTTCTCTGTTCTAACTCACAAAGACCTTCTTCATTGACGCTTTGTACAATACCGATATATGTGTATTCTTTAATATAAGTATTATTATCATAAATCTGGCTATTTTCATCTGTTTTTCCAAAGTAGAATCCAGTTGTAAACTGACGATACGTACATTTTGAAATTTCACTTCTATAATAGTCTAAATTAGCACGATATTTTTCTTCTGACTCTAAATAGTCATCGATGGCTTTTCGATACGTTCTCGCAACCGTTGCTACATAAAGTGCTGTTTTCATTCTACCTTCGATTTTGAAACTATCAACACCAGCTTCTACTAATTCTGGAATATGTTCAATCATATTTAAATCTTTGGAGTTAAATATATAAGTTCCTCTTTCATTTTCAAAAACTGGCATATACTCGCCTGGACGATTTTCTTCTACAAGAGAATATTTCCAACGACAAGGATGTGTACAAGCTCCACGATTTGCATCTCTTCCTGTCATATAATTACTTAATAAACATCTTCCAGAATGAGACATACACATTGCTCCATGAATAAACGCTTCAATTTCCATATCTTCTGGAATGTTTTCACGAATCTCTTTTAATTCTTCTAAAGAGAGTTCACGAGCTGCCACAACACGTTTTGCACCTAAGTTATACCAGAATTGATATGTTTTATAGTTTGTACTATTTGCTTGTGTACTAATATGAATATCAATCTCTGGAAGTATTTCTTTTGCAATGGCAAAAATACCTGCGTCAGAAATAATAACGGCATCTGGTTTTAATTCTTTTAATTCTTTAAAATATTCATAAACACCATCGATGTCATAATTGTGGGCAGAAATGTTAGCTGTAATAAATACTTTTACTCCATGTTTATGAGCATATTCAATTCCCTCTTTCATTTCTTCATGGGAGAAATTTTTTGCTTTCGCACGAAGTCCAAACATTTCTCCTCCAATGTAAATGGCATTGGCACCATAAGTTACCCCTACTTTTAACACTTCAAGACTGCTTGCGGGGATTAATAATTCTATTTCTCTTCTCATAGTAACTCCTTTTCTTTTTCCTTAACTAATCTGTTCCTATTTTTCTTTTGTATGAATCATATCCATTTTCTTATTGTTCCACATGAGATTTCTCAATTCTCGTACTCACAGTTACGCCATCACCGACTGGCAAAATCACTGTTTCTAAGTCCTCGATATTTTTAAGTGTATATAAATACTCTCTCATTCTACTGTGAATGGTTCTATTCCTTCTTGTTACTCCATATCTTGATTGAACCACATCTCCATCTTGGAGAACATTGTCTGAAATTAAAAGTCCATCTTTTGATAACAGTCGCATAATCTCTGGAAAAAAATGAATGTACTGCCCTTTGGCAGCATCCATAAAAATCATGTCATAAGAAGGTTCTAATGTTTTTAATATGTCATTCGCATCTCCCTCTAACAATGTAATCTGTGCTTCTTTTCCAGCTCTTTTAAAATTCTTCTTTGCTTCTATAATTCTTGGTGCATAATTTTCTATTGTCGTAATCGTTGCACCTTCTGGTAAATATTCACTCATAAAAATAGAAGAGAATCCTACAGCTGTACCAACTTCTAAGACTCTCTGTGGTTTTTTCATACAAATTAAGACTTTTAATAATTCTTTTGTCTCCTTACGGATAATTGGGACATAGTTTTCTATCGCCTCTTTTTCTATGGCTGCAACTATGTCCCTATCATTATGATTCAAGGAATTAATATAAGCAACAATTCGTTCATCTACTATCTTGCTCATGTATCTCCTTTATTCGTTTCCAATTCTTCATTAGATAAAATAGCTAAAATTTCATCTGTTGTCATAGCAGGTGATAATTCATAGGTTCCTGCTTTTAAATTTCCATTATATTTTGAGAATTTATAACGTAATATAAAAATATATTTGTTAGCAATAATTCCTTCTTTTTCCAGAGTATCAGCAGTGTTCATCATAGTATCTTGCTCTAAAACCGTTACCATGACTGCTGTATCATTATATGGCTGATATGCCTCGTCAGCAAAAACTTGATAAGAAAAACGATAGGCAAATAAAAAGAATTGAATTAACAAATATAAAATAATTAAATTCACTACAAGTCGTAAAACACTGAAAAAGATAACTTTCAAAGTTTCACTTGTCTGTTTTTTTGCCATCTATATCCCCTCATATTGATTCATCTTCTAAAAAATGATAATCAATCTCTATTTCCTTTGCGATTGTCTCTGAAATTTCACGAATTATTTTACATACTTTTTGCTCTGCAATTAGATATTGCAAAACATCTTCATTGTTCAATTCTTGTTGATACTCTGCACGGAGTTCTCTTACTTGCTGCATAACATTTCCAACATGAGAGCTATTGTGTAAGAGAAAGGCTCGTTTTCTATAAGAATTTACTCTACGAAATAATTCTCCATCTTTTTCTATTATTTTTTGTAGATTTTGATAATCCTGATATTCTTTTGAATGTTTTATCTCTTCAATCAGTTCTTTTGTTTTATCCACAATTGTACTCATATATCTTATTTATACCTCTGTAATAATTGGGAGGATCATAGGATTTCTCTTCGTGCGTTTCCATAAAAATTCTCCAAGAGAATCTTTAATTGTATTTTTAATTTTTCCCCAATCTGTAACATTTTTACTTAAACACTCAACTAATGCTTCTTTGACAACTTGTCTTGCCTCTTCCATTAAGTTCTCAGATTCTCTTACATAGACAAATCCTCTTGAAACAATATCTGGACCTGCTACAAGCTGATTGCTGAATTTTTCTAGTGTTACAACAATGATTAATAAACCATTTTGTGATAAATGTTGACGATCTCTAAGCACAATATTTCCAACATCTCCAACACCTAATCCATCCACAAACACACCTTGAGCTGCTACTCTTCCTACTTTTCCAGCTTCTTCATTCGATAAAGATAAGACATCGCCAGAATGAATTAAAAATGTGTTTTCTTTGGCAACTCCCATTTCCATAGCAAGTCCTGCATTCATCTTTCTTTGACGATAATCTCCATGAAGAGGCACTGCATACTTAGGTTTTGTTAATGCGTATAATAATTTAATTTCTTCCTGACAAGCATGTCCGGATACATGGGTATCTTGGAAAACAACTTCTGCACCTTTCATATAAAGCTCATTAATAATTTTCGATACCGCTTTCTCATTACCTGGAATTGGACTTGAACTAAAAATGATAACATCATTTGGCTGAATGGAAATCTTTTTATGAACAGATGCTGCCATACGAGAAAGGGCTGCCATCGTTTCTCCTTGACTTCCTGTTGTAATTAAAACAAGCTGTTCATCTGTGTAATTTTTCATCTGTTCCACATCAATTAATGTATTCTCTGGAATTTCCATATATCCAAGCTCTACAGCTGTCTGAATTACATTGATCATACTGCGACCTTCTACGACAACTTTTCTCTTATATTTATGAGCCGTTAAAATAATTTGATGCACACGGTCTACATTGGAAGCAAATGTGGCAATGATAATACGTCGTTTTGTATGTTCCGTAAATAAACTATCAAATTTTCTTGCTACCATCCTTTCGGACATTGTATATCCTGGACGCCCTGCATTGGTACTATCTGAAAGAAGTGCTAAAACACCTTTTTTCCCAAGTTCAGCAAAGCGACAAAGATCCACTGCCTGACCAAAAAGTGGTGTGTAATCGATTTTAAAGTCGCCCGTATGCACAACAATTCCTGCTGGAGAATAAATAGCAAGAGCTGCTGAATCTGCAATACTATGATTCACTTTAATAAATTCAATACGAAAACATCCAAGATTAATAGACTGTCCATATTTTACAACTTTTCTTCTTGTTGTTTTCATAAGATTATGCTCTTTTAATTTATTCTCGATTAATCCCATTGTCAGTTTTGTTGCATAAATTGGCATATTCAATTCTTTTAAAATATAAGGAATTGCCCCTATGTGATCTTCATGCCCATGGGTAATGACTAATCCTTTTACTTTATCTGCATTTTGTTTTAAATATGTTATATCTGGTATAACAAGGTCAATCCCTAACATTTCATCATCAGGAAATGCTAATCCACAGTCTACAACAATGATACTATCCTCAAATTCATAGGCTGTAATATTCATTCCAATTACTTCTAACCCTCCAAGTGGAATGACTTTTATTGGTTTGTTATCTGTTTTCAAAATGATTCCTCCTATTTTTCTTTTTCCATATAAATTCCGAACAATTTTATTTTATAAAGGATAAACCTCATTCTCTTCTTTTTATAATTCAATATCTACATCTTCTAATAACTCTTCGAATATTTTTCCAAGAGCTTCTAGTTCTGTATCTTCCTCTACAAATTCATAAGAAGCGAATTCTTCGCCTTCTTTTGATTCGGCTTCCTTCATAATATAAACTTCTACATCTTCATCTTCTTCCTCTAATGAATCTGCTACAAGTAAATAATTTTTACCATTTAATTTTGTCTGCTCTAATACATAAAGCTCCAATTCTTCTCCATCTTCTGTCACAAATGGAATAACATCTCTTTGTTCCATATCAATACCTCTTTTCTATTCGTTTTATTTCTTCTATATCCATCTATATCCGTTTGTATTTTTATCCTTCGATTCTTTAATTTGGATATGATAGCATATTCTATTCTTTTTATCTGTAACTTTATCACAGTTTATTTTCTAACATACATTCATCGAAAAATTCACATAAATCTATTTTCTCTGTTTTTTCAATTTTCATACCTTTTTCTTGTATGTATCACATCAATCAGAAATTATTTTCTTTTAATTTTTCTCTATTGGCATCTAAATAGCTTTGTAAAATAATAGAAGCTGCCATCTGATCAATCACACTTTTACGATTTTCTCTTCGAACGCTTCCTTCTATTAGGATCCGTTCCGCTTCCATTGTCGTCAATCGTTCATCCCAAAGTATCACCTTAAGACCTGTTCGCCTTTCCAAATCTTCTTTAAAACTTTCTGTATCTTTCGCTCGATCACCAAGTGTATTATTCATATTTTTGGGATAACCAAGAACAATAAGCCCTACTTTATGCTCTTTTACTAACTGTTCAATTCTCGCTAGTGTCTGTCTTAACTTATTCGCTGACTTTCTCGTGATGGTTTCTAAACTCTGTGCTGTAAGAAAGAGTTCATCGCTTACTGCTACTCCTACCGTTTTGGTTCCATAATCAAGTCCCATAACTTTCATGTATTTACTCTCCTATTATCTATACCGCTCAAATTATACAAATCTTTTTTCTCTGTGCTATCTCTACAACAAATAGACTACCAAAGATTTACAAATATAAAGAATGTGTTTAAACACATTCTTCACATTCTTTATTTTAGTCTTGTTTCAATATAACTTTCTAATAGGGCTTCCATAATATCATCACGTTCTGCCTTCATAATTAAACTTCTTGCATTTTTATAGCTTGTAATATATGTTGGATCTCCAGACATAATATACCCAACGATCTGATTCACTGGATTGTATCCCTTTTCTGTCAATGCACTATAAACTTGTCTTAAAATATCATGTACATCTAATTCTTGTTCATTTCCTACTTGTTGAAAATATTGTGTTTGATTTAATTCCATATGATCACGTCCTTTAAATATTATTACCTATATTTTAATACAAATTTTCAGAAAACACAATCAATTATTTTATTTTTTCTCCAAAAAGCATACCGCTCTTTAAACGACCTACTAATTTTACAGGAATTATCTCGTTTGCCTGTAAGCCTTTAGCACGAACTGCTACTTTCTGATAACGTTTTGTATGTCCTACCACATATTCAATTCCATCTTCTTCATATTCTTCTTCAATTAAAATATCCATTTGTTCTCCAAGAAAAGAATCTTCATATTGTTTCTTCTGCAATGCTGTCATTTCCAATAGACGACTACTTCTTTTCGCCTTTTCTTGTTCTTGCACTTGATCCTTCATTTGATCTGCTCTTGTTCCTTTTCTTCTGGAATATTTAAATACGTGCATTTCATATAGATTGATTTCTTGTAAATAACGATAGGTTTCTTCAAATTCTTCTTCTGTTTCTCCCGGAAATCCTACGATAATATCAGTTGTAAGGGCTGGACGATCAAATTTTTCTCTAAGAAGATTACAGCTATTTTTATAATCTTCACATGTATAATGGCGATTCATTCTTTGAAGTGTTGCATCACATCCACTTTGTAAGGAAAGATGAAAATGTGGACAAAATTCCTTAATATTAGATAGTTTTGTCGCAAACTCTTCAGTAATAATTCTAGGTTCTAAAGAACCAAGTCGTACTCTTTCAATTCCTTCTATATCAGCTACCTTTTGAATCAACTCTAGTAGCTGACTCTTTTCGATTCCATATACAGGCTTTCTTAAGGAACCATCTTCTTTTTCCACTTTATCTAGCAAATCAATTCCATAAGAGCTTAAATGAATTCCTGTTAAAACGATCTCTTTATATCCATTTTTTGCAAGATTTTCTACTTCTTTTAATACTTCTTCCATTTTACGACTTCTAACACGTCCTCTTGTAAATGGAATGATACAATAAGAACAAAACTGATTACATCCATCTTGTACTTTAATATAAGCTCTTGTATGTTCACTGACTTCATGAATCGTTAATTCTTCATATTCCTCTGTGTCGTTAATATCTATCACTTCTGGACGTTTTTCATTGCTTCTAAAATACTCTTCCAAAATAGACACGATATCTTTCTTTTTGTTATTTCCAATAACGAGATCGACATACGGATCTTCTAAAAGTTCATCTGCTGCTGCCTGTACATAACATCCCATAGCAATTACAATAGCATCTGGATTCATCTTTCTTGCTCGATGTAACATTTGACGACTTTTTCTATCTGCAATATTCGTAACAGAACAAGTATTTACTAAATAGACATCTGCTCCTTCTTGAAAATCTACAATTTCGTACCCAGCAGAACTTAATAACTCTTGTACCGCATCTGTTTCATACTTATTTACTTTACACCCAAGTGTTAAAGTTGCTATTTTTCTTCTTTCTTTCTGTAACATTATTTTCTCCATTTCTATTTCTATGTTTCTATGTTGTTTTATCATTTCCCTTATATGTTTGAGGTTGTACTTATTTTCCCATCTCACTATCTTACTTCATGCCGAAACAATACTCGAAACTTTTCTTACCTTTCGTAACTTTGTATCTTGACTTTTCTATCTTGCCCTAGTACTATGTAGATTGTATATTGAGTAGACAGAAAAATTTTTTAAAGTTAGGAGATTCTTATTTATGAAAACAATTAAAATTTCTTTGGATTCCATCGAAAAAGTGAAAAAATTTGTTACTGAAATTAATAAATTCAATTCTGAATTTGATTTAGTATCTGGCAGATATACAATTGATGCAAAATCAATTATGGGTATTTTCAGTTTAGATATTTCAAAACCAATCGATTTAAATATCCACAATGAAACGATTGTAAATGAAGTTATGGAAAAACTTGCACCTTACATTGTAGAATAAGAATTTTATTTGTGAATGATTATGAGGTTCTTCTTTAAAATCCACCCTGTTATCCCTTTTATAACAGGGTGGATTTTTACATTTTTTTACATAATAGGAATTTCACACTTATCACAATTTATTCTCTTTTGATTTATATTATCTTACTTCAATCGTTTCCACTGTTTCGATTGCTTGTTTCATAAGATCATCGATAACATCTCTTAAATTTTCTTCTGATTTTTTAATAACATTAATATTTGGCTTTGTGACTGGATGTTTCGCAACAAAAATAGTACAACAATCTTCAAATGGTAAAATTGAAGTTTCATATGTGTCAATTTGCTCTGCAATATCAACAATTTCTTGTTTATCCATTCCAATACATGGACGGAATACTGGCATTGTACATACTTCATTGGTACAAGCTAAACTATGCATCGTTTGTGAAGCTACTTGTCCAATACTCTCTCCTGTAATTAATGCCAAATCGCCATTTTCCTTTGCAAAATGTTCTGCAATCTTCATCATGTAACGGCGCATAATAATTGTCAACTCATCATGTGGACATTTCTCATAAATCGCTAACTGAATATCTGTAAAATTCACAACATGTAAACGGATTGGTCCTGAATATTTTGATACTAATTTTGCAAGGTCTACTACTTTTTGTTTTGCACGTTCACTTGTATATGGTGGTGCATGGAAATACGTAGCATCAATTCCAACTCCACGTTTCGAAACCATATATCCAGCAACTGGGCTGTCAATTCCACCTGATAATAAAAGCATAGCTCTTCCATTGGTACCAACTGGCATTCCACCCGGTCCTTTTATAATATTAGAGTAAATGTATACTTTAGAACGAATTTCAATCGTTAATAAAACATCTGGATTATGCACATCTACTTTGATTTCTGGGAAACGAAGTAAAATTTGTTCTCCCATATCTGCATTGATTTCATTGGAGCTTTTTGGATATTGTTTATCTGCTCTTCTTGCATTTACTTTAAATGTGATATTTTTATTATCATATTGTTGGTCTATATAGTTACATGCAACTTGTACAAGATTATCGAACTCTTTATTTTCTTCAATAATAACTGGACAAATTCCTGTAATTCCAAACACTCTTTTTAAAGCAGTGACTGCTTCATCAAAATCATATTCCCCATTTGCTTCTACAAATACTCTTCCAGATTCTTTACGCACATCAAAATCACCTACAGGTGCTATTGCATGACGAATCTGTTTCATAAGGGCATCTTCAAATAAATAACGATTTTTTCCCTTAATTCCAATTTCCGCATATTTGATTAAAAATGCTTTAAATGTAATCATTTTTCATTCTCCTATTTTTCTTATCGTCTTATAAATCTTCGTAATACCGGAACGATTTCTTTTAAACATTGTACTGCCCAATCAATTTCTTCTTCTGTTGTAAAGACAGATAGGCTAAAACGTAATGTAGAATCTAGACATTCTTTTGGAACACCGATTGCTTTTAATGTTCCACTAATAGCTGGATGATTGGAAGAACAAGCCGAGCCTGATGATACATACACACCTTTTTCTTCTAAGGCATGAAGCAATACTTCGCTTCTAACGCCTACAAAACTAAGGCTAATAATATGTGGAGCATCACCAGAATGATTGTACACTCCTTCTATTTCACTCACTCCTTGTATCAATCGCTCTTTTAACCCTTGCATGTATACCATATGTTGCTCTTGCTTTTCATACATCTGTTTTGTGGCAACACTAAGCCCTGCAATGGCTGGTACATTTTCTGTGCCAGAACGCATTCCTTTTTGTTGTCCACCACCAAATAGTAATGGGGTTATCTTTGTCTTATCTTTGATATAAAGAAAACCACTGCCTTTTGGTCCATGTATTTTATGTCCACTTACAGAAAGTAAATCTATCTTCCATCTCTTTGGATAAATTTTAAATTTTCCATAGGCTTGAATGGCATCTACATGAAATAAAATAGAGTCCTTATATGCTTTGATACACGTTCCAATTTCTTCAATTGGTTGTACGGATCCGATTTCATTATTTACCATCATAATTGATACAAGAATCGTATCTTCACAAAGGGCATTTTTTAAAGCATCGATGTCTACAATTCCTTTTTCATCTACTGGTAAATACGTAACACGAAATCCTTCTTCTTCTAAATGAATCAGAGGATTATAAACAGACGCATGTTCGATACTTGTCGTAATAATATGATTTCCTCTTCTTCTATTTGCATAAGCCGCTCCAAGTAATGCCATATTATTGGATTCTGTTCCACCAGAAGTAAACACAATCTCTTTTGCCTCTACTTTTAAATAGCTACGAATCGTATCTTTTGCTTCTTTTATATAAGATTCTGCATCCATTCCTTTTTTATGAAGAGAAGATGGATTTCCAAAATCTTCTTCCATTACCTTTATCATCGTCTCTTTCACTTCTGGAAAGACAAAGGTCGTCGCAGCATTATCTAAATATGCTTCCATATCAATCTTCCTCCAGTTCATACATAAAAATACTAAGGGCTGCTAATCCTGCTGTTTCCGTTCTTAAAATCCTTTTCCCAAGTGTAATCACTTGAAAACCTTCTTCTTTTGCCTGTGTGATTTCATCGTCATCAAATCCACCTTCTGGACCAATATAAAGTGCAATACTTTTTACTCCATGAAGATTACGAATGACTTCCTTTGTATGAGCCATGCCACGAGCATCTTCATATGGTACAAGGCAAGCATCCATTGTTTTGCCATAAGCGACTGCTTCTTTCCAACTCATTGGCATGGTAACTGTTGGAATTACATTTCTTTTCGCTTGCTTTGCTGCACTAAGTGCAATGGCATTAAATCGTTCCACTTTCTTATCTACTTTCTTTGAATCAATCTTAGCTACAGAACGTTTCATTGCCACTGGAACAATTTCACATACTCCAAGCTCTACTGCCTTTTGAATAATTAATTCTAATTTATCTGATTTTGGAATTCCTTGAAATAATGTAATGCGAACAGGCAATTCTTTTCTATCCATTGCAATTTCTTCGATTGTTGCAATAATTTGTTCGTCTTCTAACTTTTCGATTATACAATAATATTCCTGCTCCTGTCCATCACTAATTGCAATCTTCTCTCCACATTTCATTCGCAAAACATTTTTTATATGATTAACATCAGAACCTATAATAGTAATCTTTTTTTCTCCAATTTGAGAGGGTTCTACAAAAAAACGATACATAACAATTCTTCTCTTTCTTTAATTCTTTTCAATTTGATTCCGAATTTCTTGCATCCGAAAATCCATTTGGCTAATTTTATCAGCACACTCTTTTAACTGCTTTGAAATTTCATCTGCATTTTTTACATCTTTTTTATACTTCAACTTATGTTCCAAACTTGCCCAAAAATCCATGGCAATTGTCCGAAGCTGCACTTCTACCTTCATATGCTTCTTCTGTTCTGCTAAGAAAATCGGAATATCTAAAATTAAATGTAAACTGCGATACCCATTCTCTTTTGGATTTTCAATGTAATCTTTCTTTTGTATCAGTGTAATATCATCTTGCTTAATTAATAATTCTGCTATATTATAAATATCTTCTGGAAAGGAACATATGACACGAATTCCTGCTATATCAAATAAATTTTGTTCCATACTTTGGATAGAAACTGGAAATCCTTTTCGTTTTAGTTTCTCTATAATACTAATTGGATCTTTAATTCTCGACTCAATTCCTTCAAAGGGATTTCTACTATGCTGAAGCCCAAATTCTTTATTCAACACTTTTAGTTTCGTTTCCACTTCCATTAAAGCACATTCATAGTGCATCATTAACTCGATAAATGGCTGAAAGCTCTGTAAAAGTTTTTCTGGATGATTGGACTCTAACATTGCCTGAAAACTCAACCTCTCGATGTTATATGTATCTGATCTCGTATCTACTACTAACTCTGTCTTTGTATCTCCCAACTATTTCTTCCTTTCTCTTCTCCATACACAATGTGCTTGATCATCGTCTATTAATAATGTTTATTATTTACTCTTTGGTCTCGCTGTAATGGACACCCATTCACCTAAATAATTTGTTTCTAAAATCTCCATATCATTTGCAAGAATGGCGTCTTTTACTTCTTGTTCCTTTGTATTAATAATACCTGATGTAATAAAGATACCACCTTCTTTTAGATGTGGTGTCACTTTTCCAGAAAGAGGACAGATAACATCAGCTAAAATATTTGCTACAACAATGTCATAGCAATCATATCCTATTTCATCTTGGAATGATTGATCTTCTAAAATATTTCCTTGAATGACTTTTAACTGTTCTTCTGTCACATCATTAATTGCCATGTTTTCTTTGGTTGCAATAATCGCATTTGGATCAATATCGATTCCTAAGGCTTCCTTTACCCCTAATTTAATGGCGATAATGGATAAGATTCCACTACCACATCCAGCATCTAAAAGTTTTGTTTCTGGTTTAATGTATTTTTTAAGCTGTGAAATACAAAGTCTTGTTGTTTCATGAGAGCCAGTCCCAAAAGCAGTACCTGGATCAATTTGAATGACTAAATCACCTTCTTTTTGCTCCGTTAATTCTTCCCAAGTTGGTTTAATAATAATCGTTTCATCAAGACGAAACGGTTTAAAATACTGCTTCCAGTTATTAATCCAGTCTTTATCTTCTGTTTCTCCAAATGTAATTTTTCCACTTCCAATTGGAAGAAATTGTCCGATTTCTTCTAATTTCTCTCGAATTTTATTAGCAAGCTCTTCTAAATCTTGATCTTCTTCTAAATAACAGTTGATCTTTGCAGTTCCATCATCTGGAGCAATTTCATCTGGCAGTAAATCCACATACATTGTTTTTCTATCTTCTTCTGATAGTGGCACATGATCTTCGACTTCAATTCCCTCAACACCAAGTTCTCCTAACTCATAACTTAACATATCTGTGGCTTCTGTCGTTGTTTCGATTGTTAATTTTTTCCATTTCATAACACATATCCTCGACTTTCTTTTTCATCCTGCCTTTATGCACAGATGTTTCTTCCTCTTCTCACTATAACCATTGCCTTTTATTTTTTTGCATATTTTAACATTTCACGCAATTCTTCTACGTCAAAATGATAATTACTATTGCAAAAATGACAGTTTACTTCAATTGGTTTGCCTTCATCAATCATTTCTTGAATTTCTTTTTGTCCAATACTAATAACAGCTTTTCCAACTTTTTCTTTGCTACAATCACAGTAAAATTTCGTTGGAATTTTATCCATAATCGTAATACCAAATTCTCCAAGGAGATCTTCCATGATTTCTTCTGGTGTTTTCCCTTCATCAAGATAAGAAGTAATCGAAGTAAACTCTTGTAATTTCTTCTCCAATTTCTCAATCACTTCTTCTTCTGCAAATGGCATTAACTGAATAATAAAACCACCTGCTTGACGTACTGTATTTTCTTTATTCATTAATACTCCAAGCGCAACAGAAGAAGGTACTTGCTCAGAAGTTGCAAAATAATATGTTAAATCTTCTGCAATTTCTCCAGATACAAGTTGTGTTTGTCCTACGTAAGGATCTTTTAACCCAATATCTTTAATAACACTTAACACACCAAGATCAAGAGCACGTCCTACATCTAACTTCCCTTTGCTATTTGGTGGTAAGATCACTTCTGGATTGTGAACACAACCTTTTACATTTGCTTTGGAATCAGCAGTCACTGTTAAACCTCCAATTGGTCCATTACATTGGATTTGAAGTGTAATCACATCAGTTTCATTTTTACACATACTTCCCATCATTGCACCTGCTGTTAATAAACGTCCAAGAGCAGCTGTTGCCACTGGACTTGTATTATGTGCCTTTCTTGCTTCTTCCACTAATTCTGTTGTATATGCAGCAAAAAAACGAATTTGGTTATCTCCTGCTGTTCCACGAATAATATAATCTGACATGTTATGTCCTCACTTTCTATTTTTTAATCTCTATTATTATTAACTTTTATCATGTATCATTCATTTTTATCATTGACTTGATTAAATTTGCTTTATACATGGCTATCATTTTAAAAATGATTATTTCTCGTTTTAAAATATCTCCTTATAATTTATTGATTGGGCTCATCGATCGCCTCATACTTCTTATTAGCTTGGAATGTCTCCCTTGCTACAATATAAATTCTTTCACTTGTTTCCTTTGGCTCTTCTTGAGTAAAAGCATCATAGGCTGCCACAAATTCCATACCAGCTTCTTTCATAGCCTCTTTTACTTCTTCTAACGAATAGGCTCTTTGATAATGCACTTCTTCATATTTTCGATATAAATCTTCCTCTTCTTGCACAAAGATACTTAAACTATATTCGTTTATTTTCTCATTCTCGTCATAATAATTGTCCCAGATAAAGCTCATATCTTCTCGATCTTCTGCAATCGTTTTTTGTCCAAGCTGTGTTTTATATTTATATTCTGTATTCATATCAAAAATAAAATACCCTCTTGGCTCTAAATAATTATTGGCAAGTCGAAAGATTTTCACAAGATCTTCTTTTTCCGTGATATAATTCATACTATCGCATACACTTACAATCCCATGAACCGTTCCATAGAGTTCAAACTCTCTCATATCTTGTAACAAATATAAAATCTGTTCGCTGGAATCCATCATCTTTTCCCTTGCAATTTCAAGCATATCAATGGAATTATCAATTCCTATCATATCATACCCTTCTTTTGCAAGCAATTGTGTCATACTTCCAGTCCCACAACCTAGATCCACAAGAATCCCTTCATGAATCCCATATTTCTTTAGCAAACTAATGAGATAGCTTGACCATTCTTCATAAGGAATGTTATCCATAAATGTATCATATACATGAGCAAATGCCTCATAACTACTTGCTTTCTCCATCTGTTTCATGTTATCACCTCTTCTTGGTACTCTTTTCCTATTTTCATCCGATTCTTTCCTATATCAACAAACATTATACGAAAAGATAGAAATTCTGTCCACCGTTTCTTAAGAATGACACGCTTTCTTATAGATTCTATATTGTACTTCTTTTCAATTCATAGTACAATACCCATAAAAAATGTTATGGATAAAGGAGTTACCAATGAACAAACGAAAAAAGGCATGGATACCTTTTGTATTTCCCTGTCTCTATTTACTTATATTCTTTTTCTTATTTATTGCCTATTTCCCTAAGTTACATGATCAAAGAAGCATACGCCTTTCTAATAACCTTATTTATACTGGTTTTGATTCTTATACAAATAACGAATATATAGGCTCTTACTATTATCAGTTTACAGATTCTGGTTTACACTTTTATTTATTAGAAACACGAAAGGAAGATGGATTAACAGCTCCTCTTCATTTTCAAGGGAAAATGCTTCCTGAGTCAGAGGAATTAACGACTATGAAACAGACCCTTGCTTTAAATTCTTCTTTTTCACAAGAAGATATCGATGCTCTTATGAATACAAATACTTACTTTCAACAAGTTTCCCTTGCTCTTCCTATGAAAATTGCAATGGGAATTAGTGTTTTACTAGCTGTTTTCTCTATTTATGAAATTGTACATCATATTCTTCTCATCTATCAGAACAAAAAGTGTCTTATAAAGTAAAATATCTTATGAAACAAACAGGGTGATAGAAACTTTGATTTTTGGAATCTTTCTATCACCCTTTTCCTTTCTGACTTCTTTTTTAATTTTTTTCTAATTTTTCTTCTGCTTTCGCAAGAAACTTCTCTCCATGGACAAGAAAGCGTTCATGAGTCCCTTCTCCAATTTTGCCTTGGTTATCGAAGGCTACTACTTCAAATACAAGACGCTTTCTATCAATTTCTATCAGTTTTGCATGACAAGTAATCTTACTTCCTACAGGACTTGCAGATATATGCTTCACATCTAAAGAAGTACCAACTGTTGTCATTCCTTCTTCTAGCTCTTTTTCTGCCAACTGAAATGCTGTCTTTTCCATCAAAAGAATCATCGCAGGAGTTCCATAAACAAGAAGCCCTCCACTTCCTAACGCTTTCGCTGTACATTCACTGGTTACTTCTCGTTCTATCTTCCATTCCATTCCTACTTCTAATGCCATTATATTCTCCTCTTATTCGTTTCTTTTCTTGATTCATTCTTATACTTTTACACAGAATCCATACATAGTTTTCTATCGTTCTTTTTTATCATCTATATTGTATCATAAGAGGATATATTTGAACAGTAAATAGATTAAAGTTTCGGCGAATCCTCAAATTTTAGAACATCATTGGTACCATCCACATCTGTACGAATCGCCTCCTTGCTAACACTTGGATCGATATGGTGTTCTTTGGCTTGTAACTCTTTCTTTCTCCTTGTCATCATACCACCAATCTTTCCGGTTTGTTTTGCAGATAATGATTGCCATCCTTTTTCTATCACTTGTTCATATAAGCCAAGTTCTTTTGCAATTTCATATTTCATTTTTTGTTCTGTTGTTAAATCTTCTAATGAATTGGAATTGCGAATTAATTTTAGCTCTTTTTTTGTATTATTTTTGGACATAAAAACCACACTCCTTTTTGATAGAGTGTGGTCGTTCTTTTTTAAAATTATACAAATTTTTCGTTCTTTTATTTTAGTATTATTTTACTATAATTTCCTTTTATGACAAACCAAAAAAGAATCTAGCCTAAAATATATACTTTACAAGTTCTAACGCCCCATTGTCTACATGCAGATTCCGATGGCATATAAATATCTAATGTATTCCCTTTAATTGCTCCACCAGTATCTTCTGCCACATAAACTTTTCCATTCACCATAATTTTCGTTCCCAATGGGATAACTCTTGGATCCACTGCGACTGTACGATTTGCTCTTGTTCTAGCTCCAGATGCAGTAATCCCTCCCCCACTATATGCATATACTTTAAACTTTCCAATATATCTTTTATTTTGTGCTGCCTTTTTTGACACACTCATTGCTTTAATAGCAGTCATTGTATTTGTTACTTCGTTGTTTGTATTTTCTGCGTCTGTGTTGATTTCTTGGACAGTTTCTGCTTTTGTTGTTGCTAAAACCTGTGCTGGTGTATGTAAACAAACCCCTACTGCCATGGCAACTGCTATTGCTCTCTTCCACATTCTCATGAATACATCCTCCAAATTTTAATTAATTTCATTTCCGTTTCTTAATTGTTACAAATTCTTTACATAATATACCATATTCTGTTACATTATGCAAACATTTTTTCCATTTTGAAATTTTTCCATGTTTTGGAGTGTTCGAGAGTGCAAATTTTCTATCCTTCGCGTAGTGTTTCCCTATAAACAGGCATTGTTATTTTTACTTTAAAAAGATCTCCATCAATTGAGATTTCAAAGTGTCCGTTTTGTAGCTCAATTAAGCTATTTGCTATGCTTAACCCAAGACCACTTCCTTCGGTACTCCTTGATTCATCTCCTCTCGTAAAACGTTCCATTAGCTCTTTTGCGCTGACATTTAATTCATAGGCAGAAATATTTTTTAATGTCATAATCACTTGTTCATCCTTAGTATCTTCTTCTACCTCTAAATAAACACGGCTTCCTGCTTGTGAATATTTTACAACGTTATTTAATAAGTTGGAAATCACTCTCCACATCAGCCTACCATCGGCTGTTATATAAAGTGGTTCTTCTGTCATCATAACACGCATTGTAATTCCTACTTCTTGAAACTTATCTTCAAATTCTCCGAGTGATTGCTGTATAAAAGACTGCATATTCACTTTCTCAAGATGAACTGGCATATCTCCACTGCTTGCTTTTGCTGCTTCGAAAAGATCATCGGTTAATACTTTTAACCGATTTGCCTTATTTTCAAGAACAAGTATATATTCTTTTGCCATTTCATTCTCAATCTCTTCTTTCTTCAACAAGTCTACATAAGTAATAATGGAAGTTAGTGGTGTCTTAATATCATGAGAAACATTGGAAATAAGCTCTGTCTTCATTCTCTCTGAACGGATTTCGGAATCAATGGCATTTTTAAGCCCTTCTGAAATTGCATTGACATCCTCTGCCACTTCCCGTATGACACTTTCATTTTCTGTCTGTATTTGGTAGTTTAAATCTCCCTTTCGAATCTTTTTTACACCTTCTTGTAATGATTCAAAATCTTTCACATATCGATGTCCAAAGAAAATTAAAAAGGCTATGACAAATGGTAATCCAAACCATGTTGCTGATAAAATTGGAACAATAACTGCTAATAACGCCATCCTTGTCATAATCCTTCCACCTGTCCAAATAGAGTAAAAAATATTCCATATTTTTCTCCAAATAGAGCGAATGAAACGGATACAAATAAAGCCATCAAGCCATTTTCTTGCTTTTAATCGCCTTACTTGAGATAAAATCACAGTTCCAACAACGATAGTTCCTAGAGAAACAATGAGTGCAACAATGAACATTGCCATTGGCTCTCCAAATGTGCTCATAAGATAATTCCTTCTTACCTCAATATCATTTCCATTGATATCTGTCGTATAATAATATCCAGATACCATATAACGAAGAAGAAGCATTGCTACACCAGCAACACTAATCAAAGCCACACCTTGTATTTCTGACCAAATAGTATCTATCCAATTCAAATGAACTTCTTGATCTTTCGGACTTCTTCCAGTTGTAACAATTAAATAAAGTACACTAAAACATAGTACAACCATCATAATCACAGCTGAAAATAAAATATATTTACTAGCCTGTACACTATCTTCCATTTTTTCCTGTTTTTGTGCTAACGTCTGATACTCGATTCCTACAGCAATTTTATACTGCTTCAAAATCTGTTCCATGTTTTCTTTTAACCATGTATTATACACTTCTTTTGGATCATCTGTTCCTATTAAACTACCATCAGAATTCGCTATTGCTTCCCCAAATGGAAGATCGTAAGATGGAGCTTCCATATATAGGAAATAATCAATAGCATCTGCTGTATTTTTTATCCTAGAACCATTATAATCCTTGTTTGAAGTTTCTTTTCCATTTTCATAAAAAATATAGAATGGATAATGGTGAGTAATATATGTTTCACGTATCAGCTTCCAATCATTTTCCTCTTTTTTTACTCCATTTTTTGAAACAGAATATGTAAATACATCACTATTTTCTATAATATATTTACTCTTTTGATATTCCCTATTTTGATTGAGTTCCATACATTTTTCAATATTAGCACGTAAATCTGGATTTGCTTCCTTAAAAGCTTTGTAACTTAAATCCTTTGTAGGTACTTCTATACTTTGCTGCACTGATGTACTATTTTCTTCCGTATCCGCCGTTTGAACATCATCATACTCTTCATTTACTCGAGCATTATAATATTCGTCTGAATAAGTGTAATTAATATAAGCTTTTTCTACTAATTCAAAACTATCTAGAGCTATTTGGTAGGAGTAAAAAGAAACTTCCCCTTCTGCATCTTTCCAGATCAAATAGGCATTTTTCATTTGTGCATCTACTATTTCTTTTGTATATGCTTTGGACATATTTTCATATAGTAATATTTGGAGCACTGCATTTGTATATTCCTTTACATCATAGCGAAAAGTTTCACGTTGCATATACTCTCTTGTATCAATATCTCCAAAATCATCATATTTTACAATTCCATACCATACAGAAGTAATGGTTCCTACTGTACAAACTAAGACTAATATCCATGCAATAAGCTTTATGTACCAAGCTCTACTGTAATTTTTCCATTTTGTAGCCAACGCCCCACACCACCTTTACATATTTTGGTTCTTTTGGATTAATTTCAATTTTTTCTCGAATTCTTCGAATGTGAACAGAAACTGTGTTTTCTGGTGAAAAAGAAGGTTCTTTCCAAACATTTTCATAAATTTGATCAATAGAAAAAACTCTTCCTGGCTCCTTTATTAAAAAAGCTAAGATTCCAAATTCTACTGGTGTCAATTTAACTACTTCTCCATCTACCATTACTTCTCTTGTTTCCTCATTTAGTTCCAGTCCACCATTTTGATAAACTCCTTGTGCCTGTATCGGCATACTTCCCAATTTTGTAAATCGTCTTAACTGACTTTTTACACGTGCAATCAATTCCAATGGATTAAATGGTTTTGTCAAATAGTCATCAGCCCCTATATTCAGCCCCATGATTTTATCATAGTCTTCACTTTTTGCTGACAACATAATAATTGGGATATTTTTACTTTCTCGAATTTTTAGAGTCGTTCGCATTCCATCCATTTTAGGCATCATAATATCCATAATAATTAAATGAACTTCTTGTCTTTCCAAACATTCTAAGGCATCAAACCCATCATGAGCCTTTATGACTCCATATCCCTCATTGGTTAAATAAATTTCGATTGCATCCGCGATTTCTTTGTCGTCATCACACACTAAAACTGTATACATTTTGTTCTCCTCCTTCATTCCTTTTTTGAAATGCGGTGCTGTTTTCTATTTCATTGTACCGCATTGTTCTTAACAAACATCCAATTACTTTCTTAATATTTTCTTAACTAGAATAATCGCTTTACCAAATACTCTTTTTGTTATTTGGATTATAGCATATCGTATAAAAAAAGGACATAGAGCCATCACAATGAGGCTCCATATCCTTCTTAAGAAAAAGACTTTTTCATCATTCTTTATTGTTTGTATTCCATACTATTTGGTTTACTTGGCGTAAATGAAAACGATATTTTTTTATCGTTTTCTTTCTTCTTGCTACTGTGAAACACAATATTTAAAGTTCTAGAAATGCTAGAATCTGTTTCCAGATGTTCTTCTAATTCATAGGAGGCAAGTCTTACTTCCGTATCAACTGGTACTTTTATTTTTATTTTCTTTAATGATAAAATGTCAGTACTATCTGACGTAGACTGGATCATTTTAGGAAGTATTTTTTGTTCTTCTGCCAAAATAAGATATCCACTTTTTGTTACTTGCTTTTGTGGATCACTTAATAAGCCATCTGTGCTTTCATATCCTTTTGTCATAATTTCTTTTCTACCTAATACTCCGTTTTCCATAACGTCTACCAGGTATCCATTATAATATACCTTACCTTCTACTATTTCATAGTAAACAAATCCAACTTGAGTTTCTAATGGTTCACCTGGCCAGTCTCCCCAAAACTCTAACTTTTTATAGGCATCTTGAGTTGATACAACTAAAAATGGATAGCTGTCATTCGTCATATCTGTTCCAACAATTCCACTTTCGTATTTATAGGTCACTAAACTTTTACTCTGTGCTTTCATTTGATTATATTCTCTTGCTTTTGATCTATCATACCGAGTAGCATTATTAGGAGTAACCACTTCCCCTGATACCTTGCCAGAATTTAACCAATAACAGTCTACAACTTCTTCTCCTTCATTTGTAAACCCAAACATATAAACTCTGTTTCCACTTAACTCCCAAAGTGCTGTATAACAATTTTTATAGACACCACTTGTTTGATTACTATTAAAAACAAATCCTGCTACTTCTCCAGTATTTGATGAAACACTCCCTACTACAAAACAATTCATAATACGATTCGCATTATTATTTAATAAAAACCCACTAGCACTTGAACCACCAGTAATGATCGCATTGACATAACAAGACTCAATACCTCTTGATGATAGTTGATTTTCCCCTATAAATCCTGTCGCTGAATTTCTACCAATTAGTGTTCCAGAAACATAACTATTTACAATTCTCCCATTCTCTGTATTATTTTTTACAAACCCATACACTTGATCTCCTTCAAGTATAACACTTTCATAATCATCTCCATCTACAGAGCTTGGTCGGATACTGCAACTATCGATAACTCCATAATTTTCTGTAGCAAATCCACTCACATCTCCATTGCTTCTAATGTTCAAATCTACAAGTGTGATCCCTTTCATTGTAGCTGTTCTTTGTATCGTACCAAAAAGTTGAATAGAAAGCCCTACAATTTTATAAGTTTGTTTTGATTTTTTATGATAGACAGAAGTATAAGTGGCTGTCATATTTTCAATCCGTTTCATAGGATATATTTGCTGATTCACTTTACGATTTACATCAATATCCAATGTTTGGATAAATTTATTCTTTTCTCCTCCCCATCCAGATAACGCATTATTATTTTCTAAATTATATAAATGACGAACAGAACGAATTGTATAAAGGGTAGAATCATAGATTTCTCCCATAAACTTTGCAGAATCTGCAAAGGCATGATTCATAGAAAATCCAACCTTTCCTTCCATCTTGCCACCCCATACATTGTTTGGCTCAGAAAGGTATCCAAATACAATCTGTGGTATCCCTTGCTGAAAATACCATTGATTCAATAAATCTGTCTTAATTTCATAGGCTGTATATCCACTGAATTCTTCTGGCAATACAATATTTCTTTTTATACAAGCATCCTTTACTAAATTACTGTATTTTATATCATTCATATTATTATTTGCAAAAATACGAATTCCCAAACGTTCCATATCCATATCACCTTTAATAAGTAAGACATATCCTTCTTGTCTTACATACATATCAGGCTCTCGACTAAGTCCATCGACTAAATCATCTCCCTTTGTATACAGCTCTGTATAATTGTTTGGATCGTTTTCATCATCTGCTCTAAGACCTCCCCAACCATGATAGTAAAAGGTAGGATCTTCATTTCCTTCTTTATCTTCTAATAATTCATAATATACAAATCCTAAATCAAAATCATAGGCTGTTGTCTTTTGATATTTTTGCCAATCTCCATAATGACTTCTCACTCGATGTTCTTCCTCGCCTTGATAACCCGTTGTTGTTACAACTGGAATGGGTAGGTCTCTCCTAGATAAAATGTATCGTAGGCATGAGTTTGTGTTTCATCATCTGCTAAAGTTGGTGTAATTTCATGCCCAGAGCTATTATAAACTTCTCTAAATGTTACATTT
>JADIML010000138.1 GCA_017694765.1 Candidatus Scybalomonas excrementavium | reverse complement strand
ATCTACTGCTTTATCAAAAACTCCATAGACGATTCTATTTTGAAAAAGTCCATCTTTTTTCGTTACAATTAAAATCACACCCAACACAATACCAAAGAAAAATGCAATAATTCCAGAAATCAAACTCATTTGCAATGTTTGTATCAAACATTCGATCAACTCTTCTCCTAATTGTTCTAAATGTGGTATGAAAATCTTGATTGTTTTCATCCTCTTATTACCTCCATTTCTACTCCAATTGCTCTTATATACTCCATAGCCTCCTCAATATGTTCTTTTGTTCCTGCTAAGGAAATAACTAACTTTCCAAGAGGCTTTCCTTTTAAAAAATCTATATTTCCATATAAAATGTTCACTTCTATATCAAATTTCTTTACTAAATAGGAAATTAATGGATGCCCTGCATTTTCCCCACAATATGTTAATAAGAGTAGTTTACTTCCATCCTCTATCTGTAACAATTCATGTTCTTCTTCGAGTAATTCTTGTACTTTTTCTAAATTCCCAGCTGTATGAATAAAGTCTTTCGTTATTTTTTGTTTTGGATATGCAAAAAGTTGTACGGTATCTCCATATTCTACAACCCTTCCCTTCTCCATAATAGCAACTCGATCACAAATCTCCTTCACAGCTGCCATTTCATGAGTAATGAGAACAATCGTAATATTCAGTTCTTGATTTACTTTTTTTAACAATTTTAAAATCGATTTTGTTGTCTGTGGATCTAAAGCACTAGTGGCTTCATCACATAATAATACATCGGGATCATTTGCTAATGCTCTTGCTATGGCTACTCTCTGCTTTTGTCCCCCTGATAGTTGAGATGGGTAGGCATCCTTTTTATCAACTAAATCTACTAACTGTAAAAGAGACCTTATTTTTTCTTCCTTCTCAATCTTTGATAAAGAACTTTTTCTTAGAGGAAAGGCAATATTTTGATAAACCGTTCTAGAGCTCATCAAATTAAAATGTTGAAAAATCATTCCTATCTTTCTTCTGATTTTTCGAAGTTCTTTTGATTCTAGCTCCATTAAATCCTTTCCAGCAATAAGCACCTTTCCTTTTGTTGGTCGCTCTAATAAATTCATACAACGAACCAATGTAGATTTTCCAGCTCCTGAAAAACCAATAATGCCAAAGATCTCTCCTTGTTGCATCTCTAATGTTACATCATCGACTGCTGTTACAGTTCCTGATTTTGTTTGAAATGTTTTACTAATGCTTTCTAATCGTATCATCATTTCTCCTTTCTACACGTTCCCTTTTCTTTTACTCCCACTTGCACAGCCTTCTTTTTTACATGATAAAAATAACTCATAAAGAAAACTGCCCTACAATGAATAAAGTGTGCGAGGAATTTCCTATAACATAAAAAAAGCCTCCATCCTAATACATAACTACGTATTAGGACGAAAGCTTATATTTCTTCGTGGTACCACCTAACTTTATCTAATGTTCACACATGAGACCTCTTCAAGTACGTCAATCATCCATCTGAACGATTGATTATACTCTATCGCTATAACGGGCGCTCCCGTCATGTTCTAATACTATCATTCGAACATGCTGCTCCAAGACCATATTCATAAACCTATCTTTGCTCCTCTCTCACCTTATAGGAACTCTCTGTAAAAGCATCCATTTACTACTCTTCTTTTCATAGCTTTTTTCTATTTCTAGTTATAAATTAATTTTATATCAGAATTGTTTTTTTGTCAAGCATCTTTTTCTTTTTTTATTCTGCTTCTCTTTTATTCATAGACCAAAACGGTAAAATTCCAATAATGCAACCAATAATTGCTGGTACAACCCATCCTAATCCTAACTCATAAAGAGGAATTTTTAAAAATAAATCAGAAATTACTCCAAAAGAAATATCTGCCTTTTCTAAACCATTTACAAATGCTATGACAAATGCAAATACCATTCCTAGTACATAAACCATACGACGATTTCCAATCATATGTCTGAAAAAAGATAATACAATTAACACAACTGTTACAGGATATACCATCATTAATATAGGCATAGAAATTGTAACTAATTTTGTAACTCCAACATTACTAATGATAAAACTAAAAACACAAACAATAGCTGTAATCTTTTTATATGTTACATTTGGAAATAGTTCATGAAAATAATCGGCAAAAGAAGTCGTTAGACCAATTGCTGTAGTCATACAAGCAAAGAAAACCGCAATTCCTAAAACAATTCCTCCTACATTTCCAAGTAAATCCTTTGTAACAGATGATAACAATGCTCCACCATTTGGAAAAGGTGTCGTTGTCATCGCTCCCACATAAGTTAGCATATAATAAACAATTGCTAAAATAATAGCAGCTCCAACTCCACAGATTACTGTATATTTTATAATATTTTCCTTTTTCTTAACTCCATATGCACCTACTGCATTAATAATAACAATAGCAAATACTAAACCTGCTGGACCATCTAAGGCATTATATCCTTCTAACATTCCTTGAAAAAATGGAATTGTTGCATATAAGCCTTGTGGTTCTGATAACGTTCCATATTGGATTGCTCCATCTGTGCCATTTCCTTTTAATAGACAAGCTATAAAGATAGTAACAATACAAAGTAATAAAACAGGTGTCAAATATTTTCCAACTACATCAACTACTTTACTTGGATTACTACATAAATAATAAGTAATACTAAAAAACACAGCAGTAATTACAAGAGAAAAAATCCACTTAGAGTCCTCTCCTACATATGGTGCAACTGCTAATTCAAAGGATACACTTCCTGTTCTTGGAAGCGCAAACAATGGTCCAATTAATAAATAAATACCTACTGATAAAAAGATAGCAAACTTTTTACTTACTAAATTTCCCAAATCACTGATTTCTGTTCCAACCAATACAACGGCAATAATTCCTAACAACGCAATCCCTGCATCTGTCAATATAAATCCTGCAAGAGCACTTAAATAATTATGCCCTGCAAGTTGTCCCATAGCTGGTGGAAAAATCATATTTCCCGCTCCAAAAAATACTGCAAATAATGTCAATGTTACTGATATAATTTGTTTTGTTTTTAAATGTTCCATATTCTCTCCT
>JADIML010000137.1 GCA_017694765.1 Candidatus Scybalomonas excrementavium | reverse complement strand
TCTTATATTATAATAGTAAAACATAACAAAAATACGTATGAGAGTTTATGACAGTTAATCATGAATAAAAAGATAAGGAGTAGATGTATGAAACGACAAGACTATTTATCATGGGATGAATATTTTATGGGAGTTGCAATGCTTGCAGCAATGAGAAGTAAAGATCCGGGAACACAAGTTGGAGCTTGTATTGTAGATTCTAATAATAAAATTCTTTCCATTGGGTATAATGGAATGCCAACAGGATGTAAAGATGATTGTATGCCATGGGAAAGAGAAGGAGAGCCACTTAACACCAAATATCTCTATGTTTGTCATGCAGAATTAAATGCTATTTTAAATTATAACGGTGGATCATTAGAAGGAGCAAGGCTATATGGAACACTTTTTCCTTGTAATGAGTGTTGTAAAGCAATTATTCAAAGTGGAATTAAAGAAATTATTTATATGTCTGATAAATATGCCAATACAGATTCTGTTTTAGCATCAAAGAAAATGTTTGATATGGTTGGAATTACATATCGCCAGTATGAAAAAGAGGGAAGAAACGTTCAATTTGAACTATAAAAAATAGGAGAAAAATCATGGATATTTTATCAGTATTACAACAAGAATTAGGAATCCAATATAAACAAGTAGAAGCAGCAGTGAAATTGATTGATGAAGGCAATACGATCCCTTTTATTGCGCGTTATCGAAAAGAAGTAACTGGTTCTTTAAACGACGAAATATTAAGAAATTTAAATGAACGACTTACTTATTTAAGAAACTTAGAAGAAAAGAAAGAACAAGTCATTGCCACAATTAAAGAGCAGGAAAAATTAACTCCTGAATTAGAAAAAAAGATTCAAGAAGCAAAAACATTAGTAGCAGTAGAAGATCTTTATCGTCCATACCGTCCAAAGAGAAGAACAAGGGCTATGATAGCGAAAGAAAAAGGATTAGATCCTTTAGCGCAAGATATTTTACTTCAAGAAATGGAAAACCCAGTGGAAGAAATCGCTAGCAATTATCTTTCCGAAGAAAAGGGCGTTGCTACAGTAGAAGAAGCAATAGAGGGAGCATTAGATATTATTGCAGAAATTATTTCAGATGAGGCAGATTATCGAACTTATATCCGAAATCTTACGATAGAAGAAGGAAAGATTGTATCCGAAGCGAAAAATAAAGAAGAATCTTCTGTTTATGAAATGTATTATGAATATGAAGAAGCGATAAAAAGAGTAGCAGGGCATAGAGTCTTAGCTTTGAATCGAGGAGAAAAAGAAAAATTTCTATCTGTAAAAATAGAAGCACCAGAGGAGAAAATATTGTCCTATTTGGAACACAAAGTGCTTAAAAATGAAAATCCATATACAACAAAATATATAAAAGATGCCATTTTAGATAGTTATAAGCGATTAATTAGTGGAGCGATAGAAAGAGAAATTCGCAGTAGTTTAACAGAAAAAGCAGAAGATGGAGCGATTCGTGTCTTTGGAAAAAATTTAGAACAACTGTTAATGCAACCTCCAATTGCTGGTCAGACAGTGCTTGGATGGGATCCAGCATTTCGAACAGGATGTAAGTTAGCTGTTGTAGATCCGACAGGAAAAGTATTAGATACCGTTGTGATTTACCCAACTGCTCCTCAAAATAAAGTAAAAGAAGCAAAAAAAATAGTGCATGATCTTATTAAAAAATACAATATTACATTAATTTCTGTAGGAAATGGAACAGCATCGAGAGAATCCGAGCAAGTCATTGCAGAATTATTACATGAAATTCCAGAACAAGTACAATATATTATTGTAAATGAAGCAGGAGCTTCTGTTTATTCAGCGAGTAAGTTAGCAACAGAGGAGTTTCCAAATTTTGATGTTGGTCAAAGAAGTGCAACATCCATCGCAAGGAGAATTCAAGATCCATTAGCTGAGTTAGTAAAAATTGATCCAAAATCGATTGGTGTTGGACAATATCAACATGATATGAATCAAAAGAAACTAGATGAAATGCTAACAGGAGTTGTAGAAGATTGTGTAAATAAAGTAGGAGTCGATTTGAACACGGCATCGGCATCTCTTTTAGAATATATTTCTGGTATCAGTAAAACCATTGCAAAAAATATCGTAGCTTATCGAGAAGAAAATGGAAAATTCACGAATCGAAAGCAGTTATTAAAAGTTTCAAAATTAGGGCCAAAAGCATTTGAACAATGTGCAGGTTTTATGAGAATTTCAGGCGGAGAAGAGCCTTTAGATGCAACCAGTGTTCATCCAGAATCTTATGTAGCAGCAAAGCAATTATTAAACACATTAGGATATTCAGAGCTTGATCTTACCAGTCATAATTTAAATGGCATTTCCAAAAAATTAGGCAATACAAAACAAATCGCTAAGCAGTTAGAAATTGGAGAAATTACATTATTAGATATTGTAAAAGAACTAGAAAAGCCAGCCAGAGATCCACGTGATGAAATGCCAAAACCAGTACTTAGAACCGATGTATTGGAGATGGAAGATTTAAAGGAAGGTATGATCTTAAAAGGAACCGTTCGAAATGTCATAGATTTTGGAGCATTTGTTGATATTGGAGTTCATCAAGATGGGCTTGTGCATATTTCTAAAATGTCCCATAAAAGAATCAACCATCCACTGGAAGTTGTAAGTGTTGGAGATGTTGTAGAAGTAAAAGTATTATCTGTGGATATTGAGAAGAAAAGAATCCAGTTGACGATGAAGTTATAAACAATTTCTCAAAAATGGAAAATGCTAAGCTGTCAAGTATTGACATTTAAATTGAGAAAGATTATACTGAAATAGTAATAAACAAATAAAGGAAGTTCTTCAGGGCAGGGTGACGACTTTTTATATAAGTTGAATTCCCGACCGGCGGTAAAGTCCGCGAGCCGTAAGGCTGAATTGGTGCAATTCCAATACCGACAGTAAAGTCTGGATGAGAGAAGATGACGACTGTAAGCATATTTTTTAGTTACCATACATTTATGCGATACGTTAAATGAAAGGCCTTGAACCATTGTGTTCAAGGCTTTTTGTTTTCCCTCAGTTGATTGAAGTGCTTTCAAGTAATGAAAAATTTAGTTGAAGGAGCGAACAATATGGAACATGTACAAGTACAAAATGTAAGAAAAGGAACTATGTGGTCAGTAAAAGCATTAACGATGATAGGGCTTATGTCAGCAATTTCATTTCTTTTAATGTTTTTACACTTCCCAGTAAAATTTATTGGATTTTTAGAATTAGAATTAAGTGATGTGCCAGCTCTTTTGTGTGGATTACTCTATGGTCCTATCGCTGGTATTTGTGTGGAATTGATTAAAAATCTACTTCATATGATGGCAAGTAGTACAGCTATGGTAGGAGAGCTTGCCAACTTTTTAATTGCATCTAGCTATGTAGCAGGCGTATCCGGTGTATTTTGGTATACAAAATCTCAGAAAAGATTGCGCAATGGATTTATGGTAGGTACGGTTTTATTAGTAATATTTGGTGTTATAATTAATTATTTTATTACCCTTCCAATGTATATAGAATTGTATTTTGGAGGAGATGATTCTATTCTTTATAATATGGCAGGTGCTATGATCCCAGCCATTAAAGATATGAAAACAATTTTATTATTAGGATTTGTACCGTTTAATTTCGTAAAAGGGATTGTCCTTTCTTTTGTTACCTATTATATATGGAAGATTTTTCGTAAATTCCAAGCATAAAATTTAGCCAAGAAATCTCCATTTTTTAAGTGGTGTATCATGCACTAAAATACAATAGAAGTAGAACTTAAAATATAAAAAAGTTATTGATTTTATGAGAGAAATACATAAAGTCAGTAACTTTTTCTTTTTATAAGGAGAAATAACAGAAAAACAGTGTAAAATTTTATTCGGATTTAGTAGATAACTGGAAAAAATACAATATGTTTCTAGCGATATAGTGCTTAAGAACCTGTAAAGGAAAATGCTTATAAGATAATATGACATATTATTTTGAATCCGAAAATAGATTTACATTATTTAATAGAAACCATAACTTGAGAAATATAAGGAATATGGTATAATAAAGCGGAAGAATAGAAACGTGACTAGCTAACATAGAGTATGAGAAAAGAGTTTATAGGTAATGAGAGTATTCTCATGGTGAAAAAGGAAAGGAGTGAGAATATTGGTAATAGAGAGTAGACAACCACAAGAAACGTTTGAGTTAGGAAAAAAAATGGCACAAGAAGCAAAGCCAGGAGATGTTATTTGTTTACTTGGAGATCTAGGAGTAGGAAAGACAGTCTTTACACAAGGATTTGCAACAGGACTTGGAATTACTGAGCCAATCAGTAGTCCCACATTTACAATTATTCAAGAATATGAAGAAGGAAGAATTCCATTTTATCATTTTGATGTATATCGAATTAGTGATATTGAAGAAATGGACGAAATTGGATTTGAAGAATATGTATATGGAGATGGAGTTTGTCTCATTGAATGGGCAAATTTAATGAAAGAAATCATTCCAAGCAATCCAAAAGTTGTAACGATTGAGAAAGATTTACAACAAGGATTTGACTATAGAAAAATTACAATTTCTAATCAGCTTTGATACATGAGCTATAATAAATGCTTATATTTTGATAGAATGAACATCATAAAGTGAGTACAATAAGAACAAAAAATAATGATAGATAAAAGGATAATACGATAAGATACATTGATTAATAGGGAGAAATTATGAGAATATTAGCACTTGATAGTTCCGGTTTAGTTGCTTCTGTTGCAATCGTGGAAGAAGAACAAATGATAGCGGAATATACGATCAATTATAAGAAAACACATTCGCAAACATTATTACCGATGTTAGATGAAGTTGTTAAAATGACACAAATTGATTTAGCTTCTATTGATGCCATTGCCATTTCAGGTGGACCGGGTTCATTTACTGGACTTAGAATTGGCTCTGCAACAGCAAAAGGATTAGGTTTTGCTTTCAATAAACCATTGATTCATGTAAAGACCGTAGAAGCATTAGCCTATAACTTATATGGAACAAATCAGATTATTTGTCCAATGATGGATGCAAGAAGAAATCAAGTATATACAGGACTTTATGAATTCCAAGGAGAACAGTTACATGTTTTAAAAGATCAAGTACCAAATTCCATTGAAGAAGTCATAGAAGAGTTAAATGAGATAGGGAGAGAAGTTATTTTTATTGGAGATGGAATTGTACCTCATAAAAACCTTTTGAAAGAAATGTTACAAATTCCATATCATTTTGCTCCACCACATCTTTGTAGACAAAGAGCAGGTGCAGTTGGGGCATTGGCACAACAATATTATAAAAAAGGAATGATAGAATCTGCAAAAGCTCATGTTCCAGATTATTTAAGACTTTCTCAAGCAGAACGCGAAATGCAAGAAAAATTAAAAGGAATGTAAGCATATCATGGAACCATTCATAAAAATTCGGTTTATGGAACAAAAGGACATTGAGCAAGTTGTAAAAATAGAACAGGAATGTTTTTCCGTACCATGGAGTCAAAAGAGCTTTGAAGATGCTCTTCTATATGATACGTATCAATTTCTTGTAGCAGAAGATGAGAATCAACTATTAGGATATATTGGCATCATTATAACAGGAACAGAAGCAGATATTACGAATGTAGCAGTATATTCACAACATAGAAAGAAGGGGATTGGACAAAGGCTTGTATCAGCTGCTTTAGAGCAAGTACAAAAGCAAAAGGTCGAGGTTATATTTTTAGAAGTGCGAAAAAGTAACGAAAAAGCGATACGCCTTTATAAAAAATTCCAATTTTATCCAATTTCAGTTCGAAAAAATTATTACCAATCTCCTATAGAAGATGCGATTATTATGTCGGCAGATCTTTCCACTAGGAAAACAAAATAGAAAGTCTTATAATAAAGAAGCAAGAAACAAGACATTCACTTGTTTTTGCTTCTTTTTCTTATGTGATAAGTGTAGAAAGAAAACAGCATTTTGATAAAAATTAAATTTTGTTTGACTAATAAAATGAAAAAATACGAAATCAAAATAGATGAAGAGCAGTGAAAAGGTACAAACGGAGGAAAATAAAATGATTCATAAAAAGGTTTATTGTAATTTATGTGGAAAAGAAATGATAGTGGATCAAGTTGTATCAAAACAAGACTATCTTTTTATTCAAAAAGATTGGGGATATTTTTCAAAGAAAGATGGAGAAGATCATACAATTCGGATTTGTGAAAGTTGCTATGATCAGTGGATTCAAACATTTAAAGTTCCAGTTACAAGAAAAAAACAAACAGAGCTACTTTAGACATACTTGTGATTTTGACATCTGATAAAATTATGGTAAAATGATACTAACTATACTTATATAGCAGTAAATATAAAATATTTATTATTATGAGTAACGTTTACTTATAAAAAACATTTACTTATAAAATCAGATAGAAAGATACAGGAGGAAATACTATGTTAGATATATGCCTACTTGGAAGTGGTGGTATGATGCCACTTCCTTATCGGCGCTTAACTGCATTAATGGCACGATATAATGGAAAAAGTATTTTAATTGATTGTGGAGAAGGAACCCAAGTGGCAATCAAAGAGAAGGGTTGGAGTTTTAAACCAATTGATGTCATTTGTTTCACCCATTATCACGCAGATCATATTAGTGGATTGCCAGGATTATTATTAACTCTTGGAAATGCAGAAAGAACAGAACCTCTTGTTATGATTGGACCAAAAGGCTTAGAGCGAGTTGTAAATGCACTTCGTGTGATTGCACCAGAGTTACCATTTCCTATTGAATTTATTGAGTTGACGGGTCAAAGTCAAGAAATTCAAAGAGATGGATATTGTATAAAGGCGTTTCGCCTCAATCATAATGTAACTTGTTATGGATATAGTATTGTCATCCCAAGAGCAGGAAAGTTTGATCTTGAAAAAGCACAAAAAAATCAAGTGCCTAAAATGTATTGGAGTCGTCTACAAAAAGGAGAGACAATTCAAGCAGAAGAGATGACTTATACAACGGATATGATTCTTGGAGAACCAAGAAAAGGAATTAAAGTAACATATTGTACGGATACAAGACCAGTTCCTAGCATTATAGAAAATGCAAAAGATTCTGATCTCTTTATTTGTGAAGGCATGTATGGAGAAGATGGAAAAGAAGCAAAAGCAAGAGAATATAAACATATGACTTTTTACGAAGCAGCTAAACTAGGAAAAGAAGCAGATGTAAAGGAAATGTGGTTGACACATTATAGTCCATCTTTAACAAGGGCTGATGAATTTATGCCAAAGGTAAGGGAGATTTTTGAACGAGTAAAACCAGGAAAAGATGGAAAAAGTATCACCTTAGAATTTGTAGAGGAATAGTTTTTATATGATGTGCCAAGTAGGCACAAGTAATTAGTTATTGATAAAGATTAGTTATTGATAAAGATTTATTACTGATAAAGATTAGTTACTGATAAAGATTAGTTACTGAGAAAGGAAAATAATAAGGAATGGAAAAAGAAGAAGTTAAGATCCTAGCCATCGAAACATCTTGCGATGAGACAGCAGCAGCAGTTGTTCGTAATGGAAGAGAAGTGTTATCCAATGTCATTTCTTCACAAATTGAACTTCATAAGTTATACGGTGGTGTTGTGCCAGAGATTGCCTCAAGAAAGCATATCGAAAAGATCAATCAAGTAGTAGAAGAAGCACTAGAAGAAAGTCAAATGACTTTAGATGATATCGATGCCATTGCAGTTACATATGGACCGGGATTAGTAGGGGCATTATTAGTAGGAGTAGCATTTGCCAAATCATTAGCATTTGCAAAGAAGAAACCATTAGTAGGAGTCCATCATATCGAAGGGCATATTTCAGCCAATTATATTGAAAACTTGGAATTAGAGCCGCCGTTCATGTGTCTAGTTGTATCAGGTGGTCACTCTCATCTTGTACATGTAAAAGAGTATGGAAAATATGAAATCATTGGGCGAACAAGAGATGATGCAGCAGGAGAAGCTTTTGATAAAGTGGCAAGAGCTTTAGGGTTAGGCTATCCAGGTGGTCCTAAAATTGATAAATTGGCAAAAGAAGGAAATAAAGATGCAATAAAATTTCCAAGAGCAGTCATTGAAGGGGCTCCAAATGATTTTAGTTTTAGTGGTTTAAAATCTGCTGTTTTAAATTATTTAAATCAATGTGAGATGAAACAAGTAGAAGTAAATCGTGCAGATGTGGCAGCATCTTTCCAACAGGCAGTTGTAGATGTGTTAGTGGGACATGCTGTATTAGCTACAAAACAGCTTGGACTAACAAAACTTGCATTAGCAGGTGGAGTAGCCTCTAATTCTTCTTTACGAGAAGCTATGAGAACAGAATGTTTAAGACAAGGAATCCAGTTTTATCACCCATCACCTATTTTTTGTACGGATAATGCTGCAATGATAGGAGTTGCAGGGTACTATGAATATATTCGAGGAATTCGAGATGGATTTGATTTAAATGCAGTACCAAATTTAAAAATAGGTGAAAGATAAGGTTTACTTAGAACAACCACTCCTATTCTGGACAGTACGTATTTTTTACATGATAGAAGCTTCCTCTTAATGAATCATTTTCATGATGTAAAAAAGAAGAATACACAGCTTAAAGCTAAGAAAGGAATTCATATGAAAAAAGAAAAAGTCATAGCGATTGTATTAGCAGCTGGAAAAGGAAAACGTATGAAGTCTGATACAGCAAAGCAATATATGATGTTAGGAAAATATCCAGTAATTTATTATTCTTTAAAACAATTCGAACAAAGTGGAGTAGATGAAATTATTTTAGTAGTAGGAGAGGGAGAAGTAGAGTATTGTAGTAAAGAAATCGTAGAAAAATTTCAGATAAAAAAAGTAACCAATATTATAGAAGGTGGAAAAGAAAGATATGAGTCGGTGTATCATGCACTAGCAACCATAAAAGAAGGAGAATATGTACTGATTCATGATGGTGCTAGACCGATGATTACTGAGGAAATAATTGCAAGTTCCATTGAAAATGTGAAACAATATAGAGCTTGTGTTGTAGGGGTACCAGTAAAGGATACGATCAAGTTTGTTGATAAAGATAACTATGCGAAAGAAACTCCAGACAGAAATTTTATATGGGCAGTACAAACTCCACAAAGTTTTCAATTACAAATAATAAAACAGGCTTATGAAAATATGATGGTATCAGAGGATAAGAGTGTTACAGACGATGCCATGGTTGTAGAACGATATACAAAACAATCCATAAAAATGATTATGGGGAGTTATGAAAATATAAAAATTACGACACCAGAAGACTTAGCAATAGCAAAATGCTTTTTAATAATATAGAAAAGAAAATCGTTTTATATTTCCATCATAGTAAAATAGTAAATTTCTTTTAATAAGTCATTCTATCATATAAAAACGCATGATGTAGAAAGAAGGTACAAGTCTTAGTAAGTAGAAATATTGCTATGCAAACTATGATAGATCAGCTAAGTGGACAGTGCTAGAGGAAATTTTATAAATATATTCAAAGTAGATAAATAATGAGAAACAGAAGTTTTTTGTTTCTCATTGTTGTAAATAATTATGGAATAAGAAAGAAAATCGAAAGAAGAAAAAGAAAGTAAAAAAGTAATTGACAGGATACAACAAAGATGGTATTATAATACCTGTCCAAAAGACATCAATAGAATATGGAGAGGTATCGAAGTGGTCATAACGAGGCGGTCTTGAAAACCGTTTGTCCGAAAGGGCGCGTGGGTTCGAATCCCACCCTCTCCGTTCTTTTTTTATTGTAATGAAAAAGTGGAGAAATACCCAAGTGGTTGAAGGGGCTCCCCTGGAAAGGGAGTAGGTCGTTAATAGCGGCGCGAGGGTTCAAATCCCTCTTTCTCCGTTGTCTTTGTTAGAAAATAAAACAAAGATAAAAAGTTGTTGACAAGACAAAAACAGTGTGATATCATATAACACGTTGCAGAAAACAACAACGAAAAATATCGAAGAGTTTTGAAAAAAGATTTTAAAAAAAGTCTTGACAAAAATAAGCTTAGATGATAAACTAAACAAGCTGTTTCGAAAGATAAAGAAAAAAGTCGAAGCAACAAACATTGATAATTGAATAATAAAACAACCTTGAACATTCCAAGAGAATTAATTCTTGGTCGTTGAAAAACGAACCAAACAGTAAAAC
>JADIML010000136.1 GCA_017694765.1 Candidatus Scybalomonas excrementavium | reverse complement strand
AATAGATATCCATCTTGTTCCTGATTTAAAAGAGCTAATACAAAACTAAGGCTCCCTGACATCGCATCAAAAGCATCGTAACGAACTAATGCACTCTTACTAAATCCAGCTTTCATATCCTCCCTTAATTGTTCCATCATCTCTTCATGTTCTTCCATACGATTTTCGATTTTCTCTACATATTCAAATTTTTTTAGTATTAATTGTTCTAAATCAATATCTTGATTTCCTCGCATTAATGTATCATACTGTCTTCTTAATTTCTTAATACTTAACTGCTGCTTTATATTCCAACAAAGTAATACAAGTATAAGAATGCCACTCACTGTTGCTGTAAGAAATAAAAATTGATCAGAGCTTATTCCAATCATTTTTAATATTTCATCATAATATGTACCCATTTTTTACTTTTCTCCTTTATAAAATTTATCCGTTCTGTGTATTACGAATCTGTTCGAATAATTCAATAATTCGTTCTAATTCTTCTTGTGAATAATATTCTAATTCTATTTTTCCTTTTTCTTTATCTTTCGCTTTAATAGAAACTTTCGTTCCTATAATATTTTTCATTTTTTCCTCAATTTCCTTATACAGGAAATCTATTTTTATAGCCTTTGATTCTTTTGTCTTTGGATTTAGAAATGTTTTTACCAATTTTTCTGTTTCACGAACGGATAATTTTTCATCGAAAACTTTCATTGCTACTTCATACTGTTGTTTTTCTTCTTCCAATGCCAAAAGCGCTCTTGCATGTCCACTAGAAATCATATCTTCCATTAACATTTGCTGAACTCTTTCGTCAAGTTTTAATAGCCTCATAATATTTGTAATTGCTGTTCTACTCTTTGAAACTCTTTGTGCTACTTCATCTTGTTTTAATTGAAATTCATCGACTAATCTCTTATAAGCTTTCGCCTCTTCGATTGGATTCAAATTTTCTCTTTGGATATTTTCAATGATAGCAATTTCTAACATTTCTTTCTCTGAATATTCACGAATAATAACTGGAACTTTTTTTAAACCAGCCATCTTAGCTGCTCTCCATCTTCTTTCACCAGCTATAATTTCATAATATTCTTCTCGTTTTTGTACAACAATTGGCTGTATCATACCCACTTGTCGTATGGATTCTGAAAGTTGTATTAAAGCATCTTCATCAAATTGTTTTCTAGGCTGTTCACGATTCGGCTCTATGGAATGAATATCTAATTCCATCTCTTTTTCTACTTCTTTCACAACTTCAACTTCTTTGATCGTTTCTTTTGCTTCTGATTGCGTTTTTTTCTTCTCATTATCTTTTGTTGCTTGATTTTTTTTCTTTTGAAGTTCTGTTGGAATTAGCATATCCAATCCTTTTCCTAATCCTCTTTTTACTGCCATACTCTAATTTCTCCTTTCATTTTGAATCACCTCTTTAGCTAAACTTCTATAACTTTGTGCTCCTGTTGATTTGGAGGAGTAAATATTAATTGGCATACCATAACTTGGTGCTTCAGCTAATCTTACATTTCTTGGAATTAATGTTTTATAAATATTTTGATTTAAATTCTCTTTTACATTTTCTACTACTTGTAGAGATAAATTATTTCTAGAATCATACATCGTAAATACAACACCATCAATCTGTAATTCTGGATTTAAACTCTGCTTTATTAAATCAATCGTATAAATAAGCTGCGATAATCCATCTAATGCATAAAATTCACATTGAATTGGTACTAAAACAGAATCAGCTGCTGTCATAGAATTCACTGTCAACATTCCTAGAGCAGGTGGACAATCTATCAAAATAAAATCATACTGTTCCTTAATCGTATCTAACTTTTCTTTCACCATAAACTGCATGTTATCCTGTGTAATCAGTTCTAATTCTGCTCCTGCTAAATTTCTATTAGCTGGCAATACTGATAAATTTTCATACTGTTCTTGAATAATACACTCTTCTAAGGAACACTCATTTCTCAACACTTCATAAATGGTATTTTCTAAACTATTTTTATCAATTCCAAGTCCACTAGTAGCATTTCCTTGTGGATCTAAATCTACAACTAAAACCTTCTTTCCCTTCTCTGCTAGACAAGAAGATAAGTTAATCGTAGTCGTTGTTTTCCCTACTCCTCCTTTTTGATTTGCAACTGCAATAATTCGTCCCATAAAGTGCCTCCTTTTCTTTCTTATGTTAATCCTTTCATAATTTTTTAAACGCTCTCTGTTTACTTATCTTAAATGTTCTCGTTCTTCTAAGTTTCTATTCGAACAGAAGATACTCTGTGGTTTATTATAGCATTAAACCTAGTTCCTATCTATACTGCTTTTATAAATTCTAGAACTTTTCTTTATGTTTCACGTGAAACCTCCTTTTCCTCTCTTACCTATTTCTTTTTCCCTCTCCTTTTTGTTTCACGTGAAACCTCTTCCTCTCTCCTACTTCTTTCTCTTATAAACAATATTTTTATCTCTATATAAAATAAGGAGTATAAAACTTTTTTTAGTTTTATACTCCTTATCTATTCTGATTTTCCTTTTTACGACTAGATTCAATAGATACTTACATTTATCTATTTTCTAAATCATTATATCAACTTACATTTGTTCTGGTGCTCCAATCCCTAATAACTCTAGAGCATCTTTAATAACTTTCTTTGTTAAGATTACAAGTTTTAAACGAGCCATTTTTACTCTTTCATCATCTACATTAATTTGACAGTCATGATAAAACTTATTAAATGCTTGGGCAACTGCTACACTATAACGAGCTACAACAAATGGTTCAAATTTATCAGATGCATCTACGATTACTTGAGGGAATCTACTTAATTCTTTTAAAAGTGCCATACTTGCATCGTCTGTTAATACACTGTAATCGATCTCTCCATTGACTTCTATCACACCTGCTTTTCTTAAAACACTAGAAGCTCTAGCATGTGTATATTGAACATATGGTCCTGTTTCTCCATCAAAGTTTAAGATCTTATCCCAACTAAAAATAACATCTTTAATACGTTGGTTATATAGATCATTAAAGATAATCGCTCCAACACCAACCATACGTGCTACTTCCTCTTTATTTTCAAGATCTGGATTTTTTTCTTCGATAATTTCACGAATTCTTTGGATTGCTTCATTTACAATATCTTCTGCAAAAATAACTTGTCCTTTACGTGTTGACATTTTTCCTTCTTTTAGACTTACTAATCCATAAGGAATATGATGCAATCCTTTATACCATTCAAAACCTAATAATTCAATTACTTTAAATACTTGTTTAAAATGTAACTGCTGCTCTAATCCTGTTACATATAGACATTTTGTGAAATTATATGTTTTATGACGATATAATAATGCTGCTAAATCTCTTGTTGCATAGATAGAACTTCCATCTTTCTTTGTAACAAGACATGGTGCCATATCATATTCATCAAGTGGTACAATTTTAGCCCCATCACTTTCTACAAGAAGATTTTTATCTTCTAATACTTTTACAACTTCTGCTGTCATATCACGATAGAAACTTTCTCCATTGAATGAATCAAAAGAAACTCCTAAAAGATCATAAATACGCATATATTCTTTTAAACTAATTTCTTTAAACCATTCCCAAATAGCTAACGCTTCGTCATTTCCTTGTTCCATCTTTGTAAACCATTCTCTTGCTTCGTCATTTAAAGAATCATCTTTTTCTGCCTCATCATGGAATTTTACATAGATTTTCATAAGAGCAGAAACACCATCTTTTTCTATCTCTTCTTTATTTCCCCACTTCTTATATGCTACAATTAATTTTCCAAACTGAGTTCCCCAATCACCCAGATGATTAATTCTCTCTACATGATATCCTAATTTACTAAAGATTTTATATAATGAGTTTCCGATGATTGTTGTTCTTAAATGGCCTACATGGAAATTTTTAGCAACATTTGGTGATGAATAGTCCATACAGATTGTTTGTCCATCTCCCATATGAGATGAGCCAAAATCTTTTGCACTCACTTGTTCTACGATTTTCTTAGCAAATAAGTTTTTATCTACAAAAAAGTTAATGTATCCCCCTTGTACTTCCACTTTTGATAAAAAATCTACCTCTCCAATTTGCTCTGCAATTTCATTAGCAATCATTTGAGGAGCTTTTTTATATTCTTTTGCTAAACGGAAACAAGGAAACGCATAATCTCCCATTTCTACCTTCTTTGGAACTTCTAATAATTTATCAATTTCCTCTTTTTCAAGAGTCTGAATATATTTTGATAATAATTGTACTAAATTTTCTTTCATTTTTTTTCCTCACAATCTTCTTTTTCAAGTTGTAAATTTTTTACATTTATTTATTATGGTATATAACGTATATGACATTTACATATAGTACTCATTTATTAGTATTATCATAACGTATCTTTTTCTTCCTGAAAAGAAAATTTTTATAATTCGTCAAAAAATTAATTTGTATCCTATACTATTTTGACATATAATAGATAATAGTGAATAAATTCCCTCATAGGAAAGGAGTGTACGTATTATGAAAAAATCTACAAAATTAACAACTATTGCCGTACTTAGTACCTTAACAGTGGCAACTGCATATGCTTTAAATCGCAGTATTTTTTATCTTTCTTGTAAAAACGAACGCCTATATTCTCCAAATGGACATATTTATCATTGGCGTTTTGGAAATATATTTTATACAAAGCAAGGAGTAGGTACTCCTCTTCTTCTCCTTCATGATTGTTCCCACTTAAGTTCTGAGTTAGAATTTCATGAATTAATAAACGAATTATCCAAGCATCATACGGTTTATGCCGTAGATCTTCCAGGTTGTGGTCGCTCTGAAAAACCCAAAATGACCTATACGAACTTTTTATATGTCCAATTTTTAAATGATTTTATTCGAAATGTTATTAATAGTCGTACCGATATCATTGCAAGTGGAGCTTCTTCTAGCTTTGCTATTATGGCATGTCAAATGGAGCCTGATCTCTATCGAAATCTTATGCTAATCAATCCTCCATCTTTGACAGAACAAAGTAAAATGCCTACAAAGCGCCATAAATTTTTGAAATCTTTATTAGAATTACCAATTATTGGAACTATGATTTATAATATAAATAGCTCGATTCCAGCAATCAATAAACAATTTAAAGAACTATACTTTAGCAATCCTTCTAAAGTAAAAAGAAAATACATCCATATATGCCATGAAGCGGCACACCTTGGTGGTTCTGCTTCTAAGTATCCATATGCAAGTATTCGTTCTCATTTTATGAACCTTAATCTCTCCCATGGATTAAAGGCAATTAATCATAATCTCTATATAGTAATGGGTGAAGATGAACCAAATGCAAAGGAAATCGTAACTGGATATACCTCTCTAAACCCAGTCATTGAACATTCCTATGTTCCAAATACAAAACATTTACCTCATCTTGAAAATCCTGCTGCGATTCTAGAGATTTGTAATATGTTTTTCTAGCTTTTCTTTTATCCGATTTCCAACTATAAAGAGCCATTATGAATAGAACTCTCTATTTATAATAGCTCTTCTTTTCTATTTTTCTACAGACCTAATGGCTCTTTGGAAGGCAATCCTGCTTTTCTAGGATATTTTTTCGGTGTTTTCTTCACCTTTTCAATCACAACAAATGTTCGTTCAATATCCGTCTTAGGCAATGTAAATGCAATCACTTCTTTGATTCTTCCACCAAGTTCTGCAATCGCTTTTTTAGATTGATTCACTTCCTCTTCCACTGCACCAGATTTATAAGAAATGAAACAACCACCTTCCTTTACATAAGGCAAACAATATTCACTTAATGTCGCAAGATTTGCTACTGCACGGGATACACATAAATCATACTGTTCACGATATGCTGGCTGTTTTGCAAAATCTTCTGCTCTACCATGAATCCCTTCAATCTCTTGTAATCCAAGTTCATCAATTACCTCTTGTAAAAACTTAATTCGTTTATTTAAAGAATCTAATAATGTAATCGTTAAATTCGGATAAGCAATTTTAAGAGGAATTCCAGGAAACCCTGCGCCTGTTCCAAGATCTAAAATTTTTAAAGGTTTTGTTGTATCAACTGCTTTATTTAGTGAAATGCTATCGATAAAATGTTTATCTATCACTTCATCTTTTTCTGTAATCGCAGTCAAATTCATAACTTTATTTTTTTCTATAAGCATTTCATAATAAGTTTTAAATTGCTCTAACTGCTGCTCTGTCAATTCAACTTCTAATTGCTCACTCTTTCTTTTTAATTGCTCCATCTTTTTTTACTCCTTTTTCTTGTTCATTCTTAACGTCTTAACTGTTCTAAATGAATTAATAATACAGAAATATCAGATGGAGATACTCCTGAAATACGTTTTGCTTGTCCAATAGAAATTGGACGAATTGCATTTAATTTTTGAATTGCTTCTTTTCTTAAGTTATGAATCTCTTCATATACAATATTTTCTGGAATTTTTTTCGCCTCTAACTTTTTAAATTGTTCCACTTGATGAAGCTGTCTTTTAATATATCCATCATATTTAATATTAATATTAACCTGTTCAATTACATCATAAGAAAGTTCTTCACGTTCAGCATCAATCGGTGCAATCGCTTCATAAGAAAGTTCTGGTCTACGAATTAATTCAGCTAAAGAAACCGCCGTTTTTAATGGAGTACTTCCATATTGCTCTAATAACTCTTGAACTTCTTTTTTTCCTCCAATATAAGTAGATTCTAAACGTTTTGTTTCTTTTTCAATCGCTTCTTTTTTCCAATTTAAATAATCAAAACGTTCTTGCTCAATTAATCCAACTTCATATCCAATTGGTGTTAAACGTAAATCCGCATTATCTTGACGAAGCAATAAACGATACTCGGCTCTTGATGTCATCATACGATATGGCTCATGAGTTTCTTTTGTTACTAAATCATCAATTAACACTCCAATATATCCATCCGAACGCTCTAATACAATTGGCTCTTTTCCTTGGAGTTTTCTTACCGCATTGATACCTGCCATCAGACCTTGTGCTGCAGCTTCTTCATATCCTGAACTACCATTAAACTGACCACCACTAAAAAGTCCTTCGATATTTTTAAATTCCAAAGATGGTTTTAATTGTGTCGCTTTAATACAATCATATTCAATCGCATAAGCATTGCGGACAATTTTGGCATTTTCTAATCCTTTTACAGAGCGATACATTTCATACTGCACATCTTCTGGCATGGAACTTGACATTCCACCAACGTACATTTCATTTGTATACTCTCCTTCTGGTTCAATAAATACTTGATGTCTCTCTTTATCTGGGAACTTCATAATTTTATCTTCAACAGATGGACAATATCTTGGACCAGTTCCTTCAATAACACCGGAATACATTGGAGAACGATCAATATTATTTCGAATAATTTCATGAGTTCTCTCATTTGTATAAGTCAACCAACAAGAAATTTGTTCTCTTTGGATATCCTCTGGTTTATTTGTAAAGGAGAATGGTACAATTTTTTCATCCCCTTTTTGTTCTTCCATGACGCTAAAATCAATACTTCTCTTATCAATACGTGCTGGAGTTCCTGTTTTAAATCGAAGCATTTCAATTCCTAGATTTTTTAAAGATTCTGTCAAATGATTTGCTGCGGATAAACCATTTGGTCCTGTATCATTACTTACATCTCCATAAATACATCTTGCACGTAAATAAGTTCCTGTACAAAGTACAACCGCTTTTACATGATAAGTTGCTCCTGAAAATGTTTTTACTCCAGTTACCTTTCCATCTTCTACTAAGATTTCAGTGACTTCTGCTTGTTTTAATGTCAAATGATCGGTATTTTCCATAATATGTCTCATGGAAAGTGTATACGCCTGCTTATCTGCTTGTGCACGTAAAGAGTGAACAGCTGGACCTTTTGATTCATTTAACATTTTCGATTGGATATAAGTTCTATCAATATTTTTACCCATCTCGCCACCTAATGCATCAATTTCTTTTACAAGGTGACCCTTTGAACTTCCTCCAATATTTGGATTACATGGCATCAACGCCACACTTTCTATACTTACTGTAAAACAAACCGTTTCAAACCCAAGTCTTGCACAAGCAAGTGCGGCTTCACATCCTGCATGACCGGCTCCAATAACGGCAACATCAAAATGTTCTTCTAAATATGGCACGTTTCTTCCTCCTTATTTTCCCATACAAAATTCACGGAATATCTCATTGACCAAATCTTCTTCTAATGATTCTCCAATAATAAATCCAAGTTCTTCATAAGCATTCATCAAATCAATGGAATAAAAATCTTCTGGCATTTCTTGTTCAATGCTCATTTCTACCTGCATCAAACTTTCTTTTGCATTCATCAATGCTGTTTTATGACGCATATTTGTAATATAAATTTCATCGTTAAACTCTAATTGTCCTTCAAAGAACATATCTTTCAAAGCACTATAAAATTCATCGATTCCAGTTTCCTCTTTTGCAGAAACAACAATGACTTCCCCTTGTACTCTCTCTTTGATATAGTCTACATTGACTTTCTTTCCTAAATCCGCTTTATTGACAAGAGTAATCACTTTTTTTCCTTGGATTAATGACATGATTTCTTCATCATTCTCATCAATTTCCTTGGAACCATCGATTACATATAGCACAAGATCGGCTTCATCCAATGTATCCTTTGCTTTGGTTACACCAATTTTTTCAACAATATCTTGTGTATCACGAATTCCTGCCGTATCGATTAACTGTAAGGGAATTCCATGAATATGAATCGATTCTTCTAACGTATCCCTCGTCGTTCCAGCAATTTCCGTTACAATCGCTCTATCTTCTCCAACCATGACATTAAGCAAAGAGGATTTTCCTGCATTTGGTTTTCCCACAATCGCAGTTTTAATCCCTTCTTTTAAAATCTTTCCATCAGAAGAAGTTGCAATGAGTCTTTCGACTTCCTGTTTAACTGGTCGTAATATTTCTAACAATTCTTCTCCATATCCATCTACACTATAATGCTCTGGATCATCAAGAGCCGATTCGATAAAAGCGACTTGATGGATAATCTGTTTTCTTAATTGTTCAATTTTTCTCTTTACACTACCACGAAGTTGTTTTAAGGAACTTTCCATCGCAAACTCATTTTTCGCTGAAATCAGATCCATAACGGCTTCTGCTTGCGAAAGATCAATTCTTCCATTTAAGAATGCTCTTTTTGTAAATTCACCAGGATCGGCTGGTCTCGCTCCATTTTTAAAAACAAGCTCTAATATTTTTCGCATGACAACGACACCGCCATGGCTATCAATTTCTACAACATCTTCTTTTGTATATGTGGAAGGTGCTCTCATAATAAGTACGATACATTCATCGATGACTTCGCCTTCCTCTTCAATAAATCCATAGTGTGCCGTATAACTTTCTACATGTTCCATATCTTTCTTTGCATTTTTTGGTCGAAAGATCTTTTTTATAATTGGAATTGCATCATCTCCACTAATTCGAATGATCCCAATTCCTGAATTCGTCATGGCTGTTGCAATGGCTGCAATTGTATCTGTTTTCATCATAGTTTTCACCTATTCTAATTTTTGATTTATACTTCTATAAAACATACTGAAAAGGGCTGCCTGAACAAGGCAGCCCTTTTTACTCACACAAAGGCAATGAATTAGAAATCATGCTTGCATATGTCCTGTTGTTTTTTTCAGCATGATAACAACTTTTCTGTAAGGCTCTTCTCCTTCACTTTTTGTACATACATATTTATCATGTTGTAAAGTTGAATGAATCACTCTTCGTTCATAAGGATTCATAGGTTCTAAAGCTACAGACTTTCTTGTACGTTTTACTTTAAAAGCGATATTCTTTGCCAAACTTTCTAGCGTTTTTCTTCTACGCTCTCTATAATTTTCGGTATCTAATTTAAACCGAATATACGTATCACTTTCTTTATTTACATATAAACTTAATAGATATTGTAGGGAATCAAGAGTTTGTCCTCTTTTTCCAATTAAAATTCCCATATCTTCTCCAGATAAATTCATATCCATTGTATGATTTTTTTCATCATACTGAATTTCTACTTTTGTCTCTACACCCATTGCATGAAAAAGATTTGTCGCAAACTCTTTTATATGATCAATGAATGTTTTCTTTACTTTTGCACGGATAACAGCTGGTTTTCTTCCAATTCCAAAAAAACCATCGCTTCCTTTTTCAAGCACTTCATATTCTAAATCACTACTTGCAACTCCAAACTGAACCGATGCTTCTGTCAAAGCATCATCAACAGTTTTTCCTTTGAATTCTAGGAATTCCATTATTTGTTGCCCCCTTTATTCCCTGACTTCTTCTGATCATATTTCAACATAATATTGGCTTTTGAAGCAATATCACCCATGTGTTCCATTGTATGACTTGACATATCCAAATCATCATTTATATCTACACTATTTGTTGCTGCTTTATTCAATACTTTTTTTGTATTGATAGCTGCAATATCACTAATACTTTTTTGATTGGAACTTGATTCATCAGGAACTCCTGCATTTCTCGCTTCCATTTCAGCCATTCTTTGCATAAAGGATTTTTTCCCTTTTGCTGCACGTTTTTCAGCTCTTTCTCTATTTTGTGCAATAAATTTCTCAACATCCATATGCTCTAAATGTTTATTAATTAAAACTTGTTGCACCCACATAACAAGAGAGCCCATTGCCCAATAAAGACCAAGACCTGCTGGCACAGTAAAACTGATAAACGCTGACATTAAAGGCATATAGATCATCATACCTTTTGTCATTTTTGCAGTTGGATCGTTTTTATCTACATTGCTTTTGCTCATCATGCTATAAGATGATAAGAAAGAAAACAGTGCCGCTGCAATTGGTATTAATAAATAAACAGAAAAGAATCCCATATTTGCTGGTGTTTCTGTTAAGTTAATTCCAAATAAAAATTGGTTAAAATCATGTATTTTTGCTGTATTTTCAGAAATTGCAGCCACTACATCTGGTGAACTAGCAAACGCATCTTTTAATTTCTCCCATGCTTCTGGTGTAAATTTATTCATAACATCAACCATCTGATTGACAGTTGGTGTTACGCCTTCTTCCACTAATTTAACCATACCCGGTTTAATATTCGAAGCCTGTTGTACTTGATAAAATTTATCTGCAAAACCATCTACTTGTTGAATTGGTGTAATGATATTCACAAATAATTCTTTCATTGGTCGAATATAAGCTGGAATGTTATACATAACACGATATAATGAAAATAAAATCGGTAACTGAATGATCATCTGAAGGCAACTTCCAGATGGACTAACACCGTATTTTGCATACAATGCTTGTATTTCTTCATTTTGCTTAGCAATAGAAGCTTGATCCTTTTTTCCACGATATTTCTTTTGGATCTTTTTCATTTCTGGTTGCATGAGCTGTGTCATTTTTGAAAATTTTTGTTGCTTAATTGTCATTGGCAACAAAATGACACGAATTACGATAGTGAATAAAATAATCGTAATACCAATATTTCCAATTCCTATGGCATTTAAAATATTAAATATCCACTCCATAATCCAACCCATTGCAATCGCAAATGGCTTTAAAAATCCACTTTGCTGAGTTAATAACATACTACTATCCTCCTATGTTACGGTACTGGATCATACCCACCTTTCGAAAACGGATTACACCGAAGAATCCGATGGATGGCTAATAAACCTCCCTTAAACGCGCCATATTTTTCAATTGCCTCAATCGCATATTGTGAGCACGTTGGAGTATACCTACAAACGCCTCTTCCTTTTAATGGAGAGAGCGCTACCTGATAAAATCTGATACTATATATCAAAAATTTCTTAACAATTTTCACTTTGATTCACCTCAATGAGTAAATGGTGAAGCTTAGCCAAATGTAAGAAAGCACTTTCTACCTCTAAAAAGCCCTTCCCCTTTA